>JAJXZC010000161.1:0-12168 GCA_021780275.1 Pseudomonadota bacterium | reverse complement strand
TCGTCGAGTCGGATCAGTTCGACGTTCACCGCCGCGCCGGCAAAGCCGACATGGGTCACCTTGGCCGCGATCGCGCCATCGTCGCTTAGCCGCGAAATCTCGAGATCATGCGGCCGGACGAAGGTGAGGCCTTGATCGGCGCTGCCCTGCCCCCATGCCGGACCGGCATGGCGGCCGTGGAAGAGATTGTAATTGCCGAGGAAGCGGAAGACGAACGGGTTCGCCGGATGCTCGTAGACCACCTCCGGCGAGTCATATTGCTCGATCCCGCCGGAATTCATCACCGCGACCCGGTCGGCGACTTCAAGCGCCTCCTCCTGATCATGCGTCACGAAAATGGTCGTGACCTTGATCGTATTGTGCAACTTGCGCAGCCAGCGGCGCAATTCCCGCCGCACCGTGGCATCGAGCGCGCCGAATGGCTCATCGAGCAAAAGAACTTGCGGCTCGACGGCGAGCGCGCGGGCCAATGCAACGCGCTGGCGCTGGCCGCCAGACAGCTGCGAGGGATAGTGGCGGGCAAAATTGCTGAGCTGAACGAGCGTCAGAAGTTCCTCGACCTTGGTCTTGATCGCCGCATTCGACGGGCGCTCGCGCCACGGCTTCGAACGCAGGCCGAAGGCGATGTTCTCGAATACGCTCATCTGCTTGAACAAGGCATAATGCTGAAAGACGAAGCCGATCCGGCGCTTGCCCAGATCGGTGTCGGAGACGTCGATTCCGTCGAACAAAACTTCGCCGCCGGGATCGGCTGCCTCGATCCCGGAGATAATGCGCAGAAGTGTCGTCTTGCCCGAGCCGCTCGGGCCGAGCAGCGCGACAAGCTCGCCCGATTCGACCTTAAGGCTTACGCCCTTCAGCGCTTGGAACGAGCCGTAGGTCTTGCTGATCCTGCGTACTTCGATGCTCATCGGGCTTCACCTCTTGGACCGCGGTGGCGGCCGCTTCGGCACGTTTGGTCTTCAACTCGACCGCCGTCTTGATGATGAGAGTCACGACCGCCAGCAGCGCAAGCAGGGTCGAGACCGAGAAGGCGGCTTGCATGTCGTAACCGTCCCAGAGCTTTTCCACCCTGAGCGGGATCGTGTCGTTCGAATCGATATGGCCGGAGACGACGGAAACCGCGCCGAATTCGCCGAAGGTGCGCGCCGTGCAGAGGATTGTGCCATAGAGCAGGCCCCAGCGAATATTCGGCAGCGTGACGGTCCAGAAGGTGCGCCAACCGCCGGCGCCGAGCGATAGCGCCGCCAATTCCTCATCCGAGCCTTGCGCGTCCATCAGCGGGATCAACGAGCGCGCGACGAACGGAAACGTCACGAACGTGGTCGCCAGCACGATCGCGAGCGGCGTAAAGATGATGCCGGTATAGGTGTTGGTGAAAGTCAACGGCCATGCGTGGCCGGAGAACCCCTGCCAGGCGAGCGAGGTCGGATCCGGCCAGGTGACATTCGTCGCCCAATCGCCGGCGATGCCGCCGCGGCCGAAAAGCAGGACGAAGATCAGGCCGGCGATCACCGGCGAGATCGAGAACGGCAGATCGATCAAGGTCAGCAATAGAACCCGGCCGCGGAAACGAAACTTGGTAATCGCCCAAGCGGCGGCAATTCCGAAGACGATGTTGAGCGGCACGACGACGGCGGCGACGCCGCAGCTCAT
Organism: Pseudomonadota bacterium; assembly: GCA_021780275.1. The sequence goes on along the minus strand of JAJXZC010000161.1, from coordinate 10,512 downwards.
GCGGATGGCGCTCCAGGTGTCGGCGGCCTGGCGGGCGGCAGCAAATTGCTTGTGCTTTTCGAAGATCGTCAAATGCGCCGCAAGATCGACCGCCGGCGGAAAAAACACATGCCAATAGGCGGCAAGGCCATTCGACAGCGCTTGCGTGAAGACATTGGCGACCGGCAGGACGATGAACAAGATCAGAAACAGAACCGCGACGGCGACCAGCACGCGCCCGGTCAAGCTGCGTTGCACTTTCGGCGCCGCCGCCGCAACAATCTGCGTTTGAAGGGCCGGTGCGCCAGACATGAATCTATACCGCCGCCTGCGCGCGATGCCGCGACCAGGTTTCGATGCCGTTGATGGCAAGCAGGATCAGAAGCGAAGCAAAGAGCAGAACGACGCCGATCGCCGTCGCCTGCGCCGGTTCGAACTCGTCGAGCTTGGTGACGATCTGCAAGGGAACGATCTGCGACTTGCCGGGAATATTGCTGGCAATGAAAATGACCGAACCATATTCGCCGATGGCGCGGGCGAAAGCGAGCGCGACGCCGCTGAGCCAGGCCGGAAAAATCTCCGGAAAGATGACCCGGCGGAACGTCGTCAGACCATTGGCACCGAGACTATAGGCCGCTTGCTCAAATTCGGGGTCCCATTCCTGCAGCACGGGCTGGATCGAGCGCACGACGAACGGCAGGCCGACAAAGATCAAGACGATGACGATGCCGGTATTGGTATTGCTATAGGGGAAATTAAGCCAGTGGAGCGCACCGGCCGCCAGCAGATCAGGATGGCCGACGTGGCTGGCGAGCCCGTTCAGAAGGGCCGTGGCGTGATCGCCGAAGCCGCCGATCCAGCCATCGGTGAGATAGAGATTGGAGAAGGTAATGCCGGCGACCGCCGTCGGCAGCGCGAAGGGAAAATCGATCAGCGCATCGAAAATGCGCCGGCCGGCGAACGGCTCGCGCACCAAGACCCAGGCAACGATGAGGCCGAAGATCCCATTGATGATCGCTGCCAGAGCCGCGGCCCCGAAGGTCAATTGATAGGCCGCGACAACCACCGGATCGGTAATTGTCGCGACGAACTGGGACCACGAAAGCTGCAGCGTCTTGAAGACGAGACCGGCGAGCGGGATCAGCACCAGGAGCGAGAGATAAAAGAGCGTATAGCCGAGCGTCAGCCGGAAGCCGGGAATGACCTTACGCGCGCCAGCCATCGTCAAGTTCTCGCAAGAAACGCGTCCGAGGCCGCCGCGCTGACCATGATCAAGAGCCTTTTAGCTGTCGCCGGGATCGAAAGCATCCTCTATTTCGCCGGTCTATAGATCTGATCGAAGGTGCCGCCGTCGGCGAAGAAAGTTTTCTGCGCGCGTGGCCAGCCGCCGAAAGCCTGATCGACGGTGAACAGCTTCAGCGGCGGAAACGCGGCGGCATATTTCTTATAGATGGCGAGGTCGCGCGGCCGATAATGATATTGCGCGAAGATGTCTTGCGCCTCGGGCGTGTAGAGATAGTCGAGATAGGCCGTTGCCGCGGCACGGGTGCCCTTTCGATCGACGACGGCATCGACGACCGCAACCGGCGGCTCGGCAAGAATGCTGACCTTCGGATAGACGATCTCGAACTTGTCGCTGCCGAATTCGTCGCTCGCCAAATAGAGCTCGTTCTCCCAATTGACCAGCACGTCGCCGATGCCTTTTTGGGCGAAAGTCACGGTCGCACCGCGACCGCCAGTGTCGAGAACCGGCACGTGCTTGTAAAGCTCGGTGACCGCCGCCAAAGCCGCGGCGTTTTGATAGATCGGGAAATCCTTCGCCGCTTTGCCGTCGGCGATCGAGGCCGCAAGGCCCTCCTTGGTCGAAAGATCATAGGTCTTCGCCCCGGCAACGGCGCCCCAGAGTCCGAGAAACGCCCAGCGCGCCGCGCCGCTGGCCTTCGGATTGGCGACGATGACTTGCACGCCGGGCCGCAGCAGATCGCTCCAGTCGTGGATGTGCTTGGGATTGCCCTTGCGCACCAGAAAAGCGACCGTCGACGTATAGGGTGCGGAATTATAGGCGAACCGGTTTTCCCAGCCCGCCTTGATGAGCCCGGGCCGCGCGATGGCGTCGATATCCCAGGCGAGCCCGAGGGTGACGACATCGGCCTGCAGGCCGTTGACGACCGAGAGCGCCTGTTTGCCCGAACCGCCATGCGACTGCTCGATCGTGACTTTTGTGCCGGTCTTCTTCAGATAATCGGCAATGAAGGCCTCATTGATCGATTCATAAAGCTCGCGGGTCGGATCATAAGAAACATTGAGCAGGGTCACCGACGCGGCGCCTTCGGCCGATTTTAAGCTGCCGCCCGCAAGCGCGATCAAACCCGTGAGCGCGGCGGCAAATCCCGTCCTCAATCCAAAAACGCGCATGAACCCCTCTTCACCCGCAAATGCCGCGACCTGTGCGGATACGGCTCGGGAGGGCTAAGAAACGGGTTTACATCAAGAAGTCAACGCCTAAGTCTATATTTTTTATATACAATAAAATTATGAAAGTTTTAGAGCCGGTTAGCCGCCCGCACAGATAAAGCTTTTTTATCGGTGCTCTTCGTTGGCGACGATCATCGCGTCGCGGATCTGATTGCCGATCTCGGTCATTCCGCTCGGACTATGCGGCAGCAGGATCACCTTGGCGCCGGATTGGACGCCGATCTCGCGGATCGTGTCGAAATATTGCGTCATGAGCAGCGTGCGCAGCACTTCGGCGGGCGTCGTCTGCGCCGCCGAAGCAAGGCTCGCGACGGAATCGTTGAGGCCGGCGACGATGGCTTTGCGCTGATCGGCGATGCCCTTGCCTTGCAGCGCTTTCGACTCGGCCTCCGCCTCGGCCGCCTTAACCGCCAAGATCTTATTGGCTTCGGCTTTGGCCTGCGCGGCGACCTGCAGCCGCGACTGCGCCTGGATTTCGTTCATCGCGGCGACGACGGCGCTGTCCGGCTGCACGTCGACGACGAGCGAACTGACGATCTCGAAGCCGTATTGCTGCATCAGCTCCGAGAGATGCTGCGTCACCGCCTGGGCGACGTCGTCCTTGCGCTCGAAGACTTCATCGAGCGTCATGCCGGGAATTTTGGAGCGCACGACATCGAGCACATAGGCCTGGATCTGCGCCTTGGCATCCGAGAGCGTGTAATAGGCCTCGCGCTCGCGCCCGCTCACGACGCGGTAATTGACCGCGATATTCACCTTCACGAAGACATTGTCCTTCGTCTTGGTGTCGGCGGTGATGATATTCTGTTCGATCTTCAGCGAGAGAAGGGTGACGAGCCGGTCGACATAGGGAAGCTTGACGTGCAGGCCCGGCTCGACCACGCGATGGAACTTGCCGAAGCGCTCGATGATTCCGGCATGCGCCTGCTGGATGGTGAAGATCGAGCGCAGGATCGGCAGCAGCATGATGACGACGAAGACGATTAAGACGATTGCGAAAATCTCTTCGAGCATGATCCCCCTCCGCCGGCCGTCGCCGCATCAAAATTTATAGGCCACCAGAATCGCGCCCAAAGCCATGAGTGCCACCCCGAGCCAATTGGCCAATGACAGCTTTTCGCCAAGAAATGTGACACCAAATAGCGCGACGAGCACGACGCTTAGCTTGTCGATCGGCGCGACCCTGGCCGCTTCGCCCAGTTGCAACGCACGAAAATAGCAAAGCCAGGACGCCCCGGTCGCCAAGGCCGACAGGGCCAGGAAAACGAGGCTGCGGGGCGCGATCGAATGGAGCGACTGCCATTGCCGCGTCGCCGAGACGATGCTCGCGGTCAGGCCGAGGATGAAAATCGTCCGGATGAATGTCGCGACGTTCGAATTGATCTGTTCGACACCGAGCTTGGCGAGAATTGCTGTGAGCGCCGCAAAGACGGCGGAAAGCGCCGCCCAGATCTGCCAGGAAAGAATTGGCTGCATCATTCCCCCATTCGCGCCTTGCGGCGCGGCGCTTTGACGGCCGACGCGGCGATGACGCCCTCATGCTTTTTCATCACTCTATAATAGGCCCACCACAGATGCGCTGCGGCGCCGCGTAGAGGCCGCCACGGCTCGGCGAGTTCCGCCATCGCCTTGGCACTTGGACGCGAGTCCAATTCCAATCCAAGCCGAATCGCCTCTTGCAACGCCAGATCGCCGGCCGGCCAGGCATCCGCGTGGCCGAGGCAAAACAGGAGATAAACATCCGCCGTCCAGGGGCCGATGCCATGCAAAGCGATCAACTTTTGATGCGCACCGTCGGCTGGCTCATCGGCCAGCGCATCAAGATCCAATCGCGTCGCAGCGAGTTCGCGCCCGAGATTTTTCAAGGTTTTGATCTTGGCGGCGGAAAGCCCGAGCCGGCCGAGACGGTCGGCGCGCGCTTTGGCGATCGCCGCGGGCGTCAGCGGATCGTAAGCGGCGTGGAGGCGGTTCCAGATCGCCGTCGCGCTCGCGGTCGAAAGCTGCTGCGCAACCACGATCGCCGCAAGTCCGGCAAAGCCCGATTCGCGCCGCCGCAAGGCGGGCATGGTGACCGCGGCAAGGATCGGGGCGAGGCGGGCATCCTGCACGACGAGCGCAGCGAGAGCGGATTCGAGATCCGCCTGGCTATCGAGACGATGAATCATGCCGCAGGCTCCCACGGCGGAGCCAACATTCCAATCCGAAGCTTGCTCTGAAAGCGCGCTCCGTTCGGGAGTTTTTCCCGGCTCCATCGGAAAAAATTCTAGAATTTCCCCATCTGGTTAGCCCATCGTTGTGGCCGACCTGCACTAGCCGCTTGGGATTGTTTGCAATACCGATTTAGAAAAATTCCCGTCCAATTCGGGCGGAAAAGCCGCGTTGGCCTGCGTAGCGGTAAGTCGGTGGGGGAAATAGATGGCGTCAGTCCGCGTAGCCGCTTGTCTCAGCACCGCTTTTACATCTTTGGTTTTGCTGGCACTGCCGTTACAGGCTTCTTTGGCGCAAACGGCGGCGTCCACGGCGCCAGCTTCGGCCACCGGCTCTTCAGCGCCTGCCCGCTCTGCTCCCGCTTCCTCTGCGCCGCCCGCGACCGCCAAATTGACCGCGGCCAATGCGACCGCCGATGTGGCAGCGGGCGGCGAATTGCAGGAAGTCGAAGTGGTCGCGACGACGCCGCTCGGCGAAGGCACGAGCGTCCTCAATGTCCCGAGCGAAACCCAATCAATCGATTCGCAGCAGATCGAAAATCTCAATCAGGATGTTGTCACGCAGGCCTTAGCGCGCCGCACGCCGGGCGTCGACGTGACCGACGAAGTCGGCAGCCCGCTGACGCAGGCGCTCAATTTCCGTGGCCAGACCGCCTCGCCGGTGCCGGGGACGCCCGAGGGCCTCGCCGTCTACATGAACGGCGTGCGCATCAACGAAGCTTATGGCGACATCGTCAACTGGGCCTTCATCCCGACCGTCGCCATCGATCAGGCGCAGGTCGTCACCGGCAATCCGGTCTTCGGTCTCAACGCGCTCGCCGGCGCCGTGGTCATGAACATGAAGAACGGCTTCACCTGGCAGGGCACGGAATTCAATCTGCAAGGTGGCAGCGATTACACCGTTCAAGGTTCCGGTCAGTACGGCATCCAGAAAGGCAATTGGGCCTATTATGTCGCCTTGGAAGGCGTACGGACCAACGGCTATCGCTACTTCGGCCAATCCGATGTCGAGCGCAGCTATGCCGATATCGGCTATCGTGCCGAGGGCAACGAAGTCCATATGAGCGTCAACGCAGCAGCGACAGGCATTGCCGGCGCCGGCACGACGCCGCTCGCGCTCGTCGAACAAAACCCTTGGGCTGTCTTCAGCCCGCCCGGCGCGACGCAAAATTCAGTCGCGATGGTCACCCTCTCCGACCAATCCGCGCTCTCAAGTACGTTGCAATTCAACGGCAATGTGTACTTTCGCGAATATGCCGCCGCGCATGAAGATGGCAATGCCAGCGACTTCTATCATTGCGCCGCGGCCTTCGTCTGCAACAGCAACGATCTGCCCGCGCAAAATCCGATCAACGGCAGCGCGCCCGGCACGACGCCCCTGCCCGACCCCGTACCGGGGGCGGCCAACGGCGCGCCGTTGGGTGAAATCGACAGCAACTGGACACACACCTACAGCGCCGGCACGACGCTGCAGCTCACCGACACGCAAACGATTTTCGGCCATACGAACAATTTCCAGGTCGGCGCGAGCCTCGATCACGGGTGGACGCATTTCACCGGCAGCAGCGTCCTCGGTAACTTTCAGCCCAACGCCCTTGTTCAAAGCTACGGCGAGCTCATCAACGAGCCCGCTTACGACGTCTCGCCGGTCGGCCTGCAAACGCAGAACAATTACATCGGCATCTTCGCGCTGGACTCGTTCGACGTGACCGACCGGCTGTCAGTTCATGTCGGGGCGCGCCTCAACGACGCGCAAATCAACCTCGTCGACCAACTTGGCTCGAGCCTCACCAGCCAGAATAATTTCCACCGCATCAATCCCGTCGCTGGCGTAACCTTCAAGATCACGCCCGATATTGCGGCCTATGCCAGTTATTCCGAGGCCAATCGCGCGCCGACGCCGCTTGAACTCGGCTGCTCCAGCCCGACGCAGCCCTGCATGATCGACAATTTCCTCGTTGCCGATCCGCCGTTGCAGCAGGTCGTGTCGCGAACCGTCGAAGCGGGTTTCAAGGGCAGCAATGCCATCGCCTGGTCTTATGCGCCCGGCCGTCTCGATTGGAGCATCAGCGGCTATCGGACGGAAAACCAAAATGACATTATGAGCGTGCCGAGCACCGTGACCGGCTTCGGCTATTATACCAATGCCGGCGATACGCTGCGACAGGGCGTCGATGTCGGGGCGACCTACACGACCGACAAATGGGACGCCTATGCGAATTATTCCTTTATCTCGGCGACGTTCCTGACGCCGGTGTTGCTGGCTTCGCCGAACAATCCCTTTGCCGACGCCAATGGCAACATCCAGGTTGAACCCGGTGACAATCTTCCCGGCATTCCCCGCCATAAGTTCAAGATCGGGTTCGATTACGAAGTTCTGCCGAAGTGGAGAATCGGCGCCGACCTCGTGTACCAATCCAGCCAATACTACTTCGGCGACGAGATTAATGCGCTGCCGACCGTCCCGGGCTTCGTCTCGCTCAACCTTCGCACGTCCTATCAGGTCAACAAGAACGTCCAGATCTATGGCCTGATCAACAATGCGACCAACAACCGCTACTTCACCTACGGCGCACTCTATGACACCGGGTCGACCGTAAACCGAGTGACCGGCAACCCCATTCCGGGTCTCTTCTCCTCGACCGACCCGCGCTCGGTGACGATCTCGCCGCCGCTCGAAGCCTTTGTCGGCATAAAGGTCACGATGTAGGCCGCTCCCGCAGCGCGCCTTTCGATGGCCGCCGCCGCTGTCCGACCGTTAGATCGACTTCACTTCGCCGCCGTCCATCCGCAGCGTCGAGCCTGTCATCCAGCGTGCGCCGGGCGATACGAGGAAAGCCATCAGCTCGGCGATCTCTTCCGGTTTGCCGTATCGCGCAATGCCCGCCTCCCGGGGAAAATTCACCGTCGCTTCCTCGACCGTCAGATTGTGCAGCGGCGCCCAATGCTCAAGATAGGAACGCCGCCGCCCGGTCATCACCGGACCCGGAAGCACGCTATTGACCTGCACGCCGTCGGCGATGCCACGATCGGAAAAGGCCTTGGCGAGAGCAACAATTGCGGCGTTGATCGTGCCGACGGCCGCATAGGGCGCCTTGGGAAACAAGGCGGAATTGTCGGAGATCAGGACGACGGCGCCTTTCGCTTGCCTCAAAGCCGGCCAGGCCGCAACGGTCAGCCGCCGCGCGCCGTGCAGCTTCAGCGCCAAACCCGCGTCCCATTGCTCGTCTGTCATATCGAAGAGATCGATCTGCGGCACCGCGCCGGCAATGTTGAGCAGAGCGTCGATGCGGCCGAAGGCGGCCAATGTCTGATCGACCACCGCTTGCGCGGCGGCGGGCTCGGCGAGATCGAGAGCGATCACCAGGGCTTTCGCGCCGGCGGCCTGAACCGCCTGCGCCGTTTCTTCGAGACGGGCGCGGTTTCGTGCGACCAGGGTCAACGCCGAAAAATCGCGCGCCAGCCGGATCGCGGTCGCCTGGCCGATGCCCTGGCTGGCGCCCGTGACAACGGCGACGGACTGAGACATGTGCGGTCTCCTGTTTTGACAAAGCAACGCCCCGCCGCCCGTGCCGATCGAAGCTGCGGGCGGCGGATGCTTGGCGCAATCAACGCGGGAAGAAGTCGCGGATTGCTGCCGCGATGTCCGCGGCGTGGGTCTCGAGCGCGAAATGGCCGGTGTCGACAAAGCGGACGATGGCATTTGGAATATCGCGCTTGAAGGCTTCGGCGCCCGGCGGCAAGAAGAACGGGTCGTTCTTGCCCCAAACGGCGAGGAATGGCGGCTTATGGGTCCGGAAATAGGCCTGGAAAGCCGGATAGAGCGCGACATTGCCCTTGTAGTCGCCAAAGAGATCGAGTTGCACGTCGTGGGCGCCCGGCCGGGCCAGATAGAAATCGTCGAGCGTATAGCCGTCGGGGGAGACTTTCGTCAGGTCGGCGACGCCATGCGTATATTGCCAGAACGTCGCCTCGGGCTTGAGGAACGAACGCAAGGCATCGCGATTGGCATCCGAAGGATCTTGCCAATAGGCGCGAATCGGATTCCAGCCTTCACTCAGGCCTTCCTCATAGGCATTGCCGTTCTGCGAAATGATCGCGGTGATCCGGTCGGGATGTTTTACCGCGAGGCGATAGCCGGTCGGCGCGCCGTAATCGAACACGTAGATAGCATAGCGATCGAAGCCGATGACTTCGGTGAAGCGGTCGATGACATCGGCAATATGATCGAACGTGTAGGTGAACTGGCTCCGCGCCGGCATATCCGAGCGGCCGAAACCCGGCAGATCCGGCGCAACGAGATGAAAGCGATCGGCCAAGAGCGGGATGAGGTCGCGGAACATATGGCTCGCGCTGGGGAAGCCATGCAGCAGCAGGAGTTTCGGCGCCCCGGCCTTGCCCGCCTCGCGATAGAAAATATTGAACCCGTCGACATTTGCGGTTCGATATGAAACGTCGGTCATGACACGTCTCCGTTTGATTGTAACCTATTTTACTTGTCTATGCAGGTTATCGGCGGCGGGCGGCCGCCGCCCGCGGGCTCGCTACGCCGAGCGGCGGCTTCAGCCCGCGATCGCTTCGATCGCGGTGCGAACAATGTCGAGGACGACGCCGGGCGCGCTCACAAGCGGCGCATGATCGACAGGATGTGCGCAGACTTGCGCCTTCATGCGCGCCGCCATGAAGCGCTGATTGTCTTCGACGATCATGCGATCCTGCTCGGCCACCAGAAACCAGGCCGGCCGATCCTTCCACAAGGGCCGGCGCATAGCGACGCTGATACAGGCCGGCGAGATCGGCCGTTGCACGGCGGCGAGGATCGCCTGATCTTCGAGGCTCGCATTCTGCGCGAAAGCGGTGCCGAAGGCGGCTCTCGGCAGATAGATCAACCCGTGATCGTCGGGGGCGAGCTTGGGAGCCAGAGGATGCGGCTCGCCGCGGTAAAAAATATCCGCCACCGTTTCACCCTCCGCGGGCGCCAAGGCGGCGACGTAAACGAGCGCTGCGACATTGTCATTGCGCGTTGCGGCGATCACCGCTCCGGCATAGGCGTGGCCGACAAGAACGATCCGCCCCTTTGCGCGCTCAAGCGTCCGGTCGAGCGCAGCCACATCATCGTCAAATGACGTCAGCGGCAACGGCGCCGCCAGCACCTCGATGCCTTCAGCGGCGAGCGCCCCGATCACTTTTGCCCAGCTTGATCCGTCGGCCCAGGCGCCATGCGCGAATACGACGCTCACGTCACGCGATGCCATTGTCCCTCCTCCAAAAAGAACCGATCAGCGAGTAACCATTTCCATCGCATTTAGACGGTTACAATAACGGACAATAACTTGTCAAGACGAGCTTGTGCGGTTATTTTAGGTGCATGTTCACGGATCTCCGCCAAGCCCGGGGCGCGGTGGGCATTTGGAAAGGCACGCAGATGAGTCAACACGCACCTGCGATTTTTGTCGGCGATGCGCTCGGATTGGATTTCCTCAATTCGATCGCGACGCCGGTCGATACGCCCGTCGATTGGATCGATGACGGCGAAGGTCTGCTGAATTGGCTGGAACAGGCCGAGCTTGTGCCGGTCGATGTGCTGAGGACCATCCGGGCGCAGGCGTTGCCGGCGACCGATTTGTTTCTGACGCCGCACCACGTCGACAAGAAGCGCAGCCACGTGGACCTCGTGCCGACGCTGCTCGATTTGTTCGGCGTGGCGCAGCCCCCTCAAGGCGAGCTCTCGGGGCGAAGCATGCTCGCCGACGTCGTCGGCGAGGCTCCGTACGAGGAGCGCGACGTCTACATCGACATGCCCGTCGGTCCGTACACGATGATGCGCAAGGCGATCATCGTCGGCGACATG
>JAJXZC010000396.1 GCA_021780275.1 Pseudomonadota bacterium | reverse complement strand
CGCTACCGGTCAGCACGCCGAGATGGTCCGCCGCCAGTGCTAGCGTCACTGCGGCGCCGCCGGCGAAGGCCATGACTTGCGAACGAAGGTTGAACTTGGCGGACTCGTTAGCTGTCGCGCTACTATCCCGTCGGTTCGCAATCGCAAATGAGCCGCACGGCGATAAGCAGGAGGAGCAAGGATGGGCAAACCAGACGCGGCGGGCAAAATCGGCTGGGTCGGCTTGGGCAAGATGGGCCTCCCGATCTGCAAGCGCCTTCAGGCTGCCGGCTACAAGATAAAAGTCTATTGTCGCTCCAAGGAAAAGGCGCAAATTGCTGCTTCGAACGGCTTCGAGCCAACATTCACCTTGGCCGACACGTCGAGCGGTTGCAAGTTCGTTGGCTCTGCCGTTTCGGACGACAATGCCCTGCTCGAAATAGTAACCGGCCGAGACGGATTGCGACAGGCGTTAACCGCCGCACAAATTTTCATCGAGATTAGCACGGTCTCGCCCGGCGCCTCTGGGCGGGTCGCCCAGGCCTTGGCGCCGATCGGCTGTGCTTACCTCCGCTCGCCGGTCTCGGGGTCGACGGCGACAGCGACGCAAGGAGCCTTGACAGCGCTCGTTTCGGGGCCGGGCGACGCCTTCGGCGCAGCGTCAGACCTGTTCGCAGCGTTTACCAAAAAAGCCTTTCTCGTGGGCGGCACAGAGGAGGCGCGGACCCTCAAGCTTTCGATCAACGCTATGGTCGGAGCCACCTCGGCGCTACTGGCGGAATCGCTCAGCCTCGCCCGCAGTGGCGGCCTCGATGTCGAGACCGTTATGAACGTCGTAGCGGAGAGCGCGGTCGCTTCGCCGCTCATCCAATACAAGCGCGGTGTGGTGACGAGCGGAGACTTTACGGCGGCGTTCAGCGTCGCACAGATGCTGAAGGACTTCGACCTGATCGTGGACGCAGCCGACGACGCCGCATGCAAAATGCCGCTGATCAAGAGCATCCGTGAGCAATACAGGTCCGCCCTCGCGCGTGGGCTTGGAGATCAAGATTTTTTCGTACTAACCGCCAAATCCGGTTGAAGACCACGGTGCGGCGCCTGCCAGCGGGGACGAAACATGGCGCCTGAAATGCTCAAAATGAAAAAAATACCCGAACGCCGGGTCTTTCGGGCGGATAGCTTGAGGGTCGCAAGAGTTCAAGTGGCGCGCAAAGACGTCGTTCGCGTAAACTAAGGGTACCTGCCGAAGGCCAGCAAGGCGGCGGCGGAGTGACGGGAGGAAAAACGATGAGCGAGCTTCGCGGCTGCGAGATCGCCTTTGGATTCTCTCTATAAACCGGAACTGATCGGGCGGTGCGCGAGAAGATCGTGCAATCGAAGAGTCGGGAAGGATAGCGCTAGCATGACTAACCCCGTTGGAATCGCCCTGATCGGCATGGGCTGGTGGGGCCAGAAGATGCTGAGCGTGCTCGAAGCTGCGCCGGCGGAAATTCGCATCGTTCGAGCGGTCGAGCCGAACATGGATGGCGTTCGCGCTCTCTGCGAGGGAAAGCGCATCCCGCTCTCGGCAAACTATGCCGATGCCCTGAACGACCCCGCCGTTGATGCGGTCGTGCTGGCGACGCCGCACTCGCTGCACGAGGCGCAGATCGCCGCCGCCGTCGCCGCGGGCAAGCACGTCTTCTGCGAGAAACCGCTGGCGCTTACCAAAGCCGGCGCCGAAAAGGCGGTTTCGCTCTGCCGCGACGCAGGACTGGTCCTCGGAATGGGCCACGAGCGGCGCTGGGAGCCGCCGATTGCGGCCATGCTGGCAAAGGCCGATGCGGGCGAACTGGGCCGTATTCATCAGATCGAGGCAAATTTCAGCCATGACAAATTCCTCGCGCTGGATCGCAACAACTGGCGTCTAAAGGCCGATCAGGCGCCTGCGGGCGGCATGACGGCGACGGGCATCCATCTGCTCGATCTCTCGGTGCGCCTTCTCGGCCCGGCGCAGAGCGTGTTGTGCGTGTGCGAGCAGCTTTCATCCGACCTGCCGCAGGGAGATACAGTCGCCGCCTATGTCCGCTTTCGCGGCGGCGGGACTTCCTATGTGTCGGCCTCGCTCGCCAATCCTTTCGTTTCCCGTTTTGCGGTCTTCGGCTCCAAGGGCTGGATCGACATCCGCGACAAGGCGCATGTCGAGGCGCCGGCCGGCTGGGTCGTCACGTCCGCCTTCGCCGGCGAGCCGATCGCGGCGGTCGAGGTCTCTCCCGCCGAGCCGGTCAAAGACAATCTCGTCGCTTTCGCCCACGCGGTGCGCGGCGGCGCGGCCTACCCGATCACCGGCGATCAACTCATCGCAAATATCGCGTTGCTGGAGGCCGTATTCGCCTCCGCGCTCAGCGGCCAGATCGCAGCTGTCGGCTAAAACAATCAAACGGGAGGCCACAATGAAGGCGCTCATCTTCGACGAACCCAAAATGCCCATCGTCACGCAGGTGCAGAGCCCGCGCATCGACGACAACGAAGTCCTGATCCGCTCGCGCAGAGTAGGCATCTGCCATTCCGATTATGAGCTGCTGGCAGGGCAATACATCATCCCGATTTCGTATCCCGTCATTCCCGGCCATGAGTGGGTCGGCGAAGTCGTTGAGACCGGCCGCAACGTGACCGCGTTGCAACCGGGCGACCGGGTCGTCGGCGAATGCGTCATCAACACCCCGGAGCGCATCCATCATTTCGGGTTTTCCATGGATGGCGCCAATCGCGAGTATTTCCCGGCGCGGCCGGAATGGCTGCATAAGCTCCCCGACGCCGTCGACGACGCCAAGGGCACACTGATCGAGCCGTTCACCTGTGGTTATTACGCGCTGCTGCGCAACGGCGGGACCAACGCCTCCGAGACGGTTGTCGTCTCCGGCGGCGGCACCATTGGCCTCGTCACCGCCGCCGCCGCCGTCGGCATGGGCGCGCGCGTCATCGTCGTCGATCCGGTGCCGCTGAGGCGCGACATCGCCAAGCGTCTCGGCGTCGATGCGACAGTCGATCCCAGCGCAGGCGACCCCATCGAGGCCGTGCACGAACTCACCAAGGGCGGTGGCGATCTTGTGGTTGAGGCTTCGGGCCACGCCTCGTCGCTCGCCAACGTATTCGAATACGCGCGGCCTCAAGGCCGCGTTTCGATGGTCGGAATTAACATCAAACAAAAATTCCCTGTAGAACTGGGCAAGATCCAGATCAAGAGCCTGACGGTGCGCGGTTGCATCGGCTCACCCGGCGTCTGGCCCTCGGCGATCAAGTTCCTCGAACGCACCAAGCTCGACATGTCCCCGATCCAGACTCACAGCTTCGCGCTGGATCGCGCGATCGAGGCGTTCGAACTCGGTAAGAACGCTCAAGCCGCTGTCAAAATCACGCTCAACATTGCCTGACTGAGCGACGAAACGAATGAACCAGACCCTCGACAGCGCCCACGAAACGATGCCGCGGCGCCTGCTGGCAGTCCCGCAGGCGCGCAGCTTCGTCACGATGCTGGCGTCGTTGCTGGCGCTGATCGTGGTCTGCTACCTGTTTGCGCCCTCGAGCCTTACGCTCGGGGCGCTCAAGGGCAGCCTGCCTTTTGCGGCGATCATCGCCATCGTAGGAGTGGGGCAGCTCCTGGTCGTTCAGCAGGGCGGTTTCGATTTCTCGGTTGCGGGCGGAGCCTCGTTGGCTGTGGTCGTCGCTACTCATTTTCCTGACGGGAACGACGCGCTTCTCGCTCCGGCCTTGCTCATCGCGTTCACTTCTGCGCTCGTCGCTGGCCTCGCCAACGGGGTATTGGTCGGTTTCCTGAACCTGAACGCGATTATCGCCACAATCGGCGTCAACGCGCTGCTCTACGGCGGCGTATTCGCCGTTTCCGGCGGCACGCCGCGGATCACCACGAATCTGCTGGCTGCAATTGCCGGCGGCGAGACGCTGGGGGT
>JAJXZC010000312.1 GCA_021780275.1 Pseudomonadota bacterium | reverse complement strand
CGCGCTCGGCGACAAGCTTCAGCACGAAGCCGAACGCCTTCTCGTGCGCCTCGTGCGGCAGCCGCGCCCGGGTTTTCGACAGCCACGAATGGTCCGGAACCTTCTCGCGCGCCGAAAGCCGCAGAAAATCGCGCAGCGAGAAAGAATCTGGGCACCGCCACGCGATCCCACGCTCGCTGTCTATGCCTTCGAAGTAGCCGATCATGTGCATACGAAAATAGCGACCCGGCGGCAGCGACGGCGCGCCCATCTTCGGCGCGTAATACGGCTTACAGACATCCTCGACGAACGCGTCGAAACCCGCTTCGATCAGCAACGCTTGCAACCGGTCGTAGAACACGTGGCCCGGCGAACGCGGCATCTCGGCCCATGTCACGACGAGTTCGCCTTGCGCCCCCGTCTCACGCCGCATCGCCATCGCCGTCGCCCCGTCCGAATCTCAATGATCAGACGGAATCAGCCAGACCGGACTTCGTCAGCGGGCTGCTACCGCGAGCGAAATAGTTTGCCTCATCGTCATTGCCGGCGACGTAGACGCGATTGCCGTCGTGCAACAGCGCTACGGCCTCGGTTCGAACGACGGGACTCGGCTTGAGAACAGCAGCGAGTCGCTCATTCAGGTCCGGCCTAGCGGCAAGCGCCTCCTGACCGAGAATGATCAGCGGTTGATCGCCACGAAGCGTGTGCGCGATCGTTTCAGACGTGTCAGCAATGGGCAGCGTTACTCCAGTCATCTCGGCGATGTAGGAAACGAGATCATCCGCGGCCGCGCGCTCCCATTTGCCCGCGGTGGGCGCGCGCACTACGATCGCATCGCTTCTACCACCAGCGACAATCGTCAATTCGGCCAGTCCCAGCGCTCCAGCGGTTGCTGCATGTGCTGCTCCCAAGGCCAAACATGCGCCGACGAGCAAAGTAGCGCCTGCTACCGTCCACGGCGCGCTCCCGAATCGCCTAGCGGCGAAGCCTGACGGCCTAGATAACCTTGAATACAAAGCACTATCCATCGGATCTGACGGACGAGGAATAGAAGCGGATCGTCCCTTGTAGATCCCTGAAGTTACATCATGCAGGGCATCCGTCATTGAAGGAACCATTGAGACCAAGGACGCCGAGCAGCCACGGCGCGTGGATCAACACCGATGCGCCGACGAGTTTTGTGAAATTCGTTATCTCCTTCAATGCGCCATGCGTGGCAATACGTTCTTCGATCGGATATGCGATGATCCTACGACTCGGAATCGACGCAGACAGAGCCAGGAGCGCGCGTGGCAGGTGGCTCCTCGAAGTAATCAGCAGAACTGGTCCATCAACATTGGCGCGGTCGAGCCAGCATCGCGTCTCGGCAGCATTTTGAAATGTATTTTTCGCCTCCAAGCCGAACGCCACACAACAATTTACAAGCCCGGGCAGATCGGTAATTTGCGGGTTTCTTTGCGCAAACTGACGGACAAAGGTTTGTGGTGAAAGACCCGCGCCGCCATTGACGCCCGAGACGAACAGGCGTTGGATGTCGTGCTCGGCCAACAACGTCAATCCGGCATCAATCCTCCGAAAGTCGCCGCTGAATACGACTGCCGTCCCAGGTAGCCGATCTTTCGTCGCCGGTGTCGCATCGGCAAGGCGCGAGCGACTTAGTAGCCAAGATGCGGCGATGCAGGCTACGACAAGCAACAAAGCTCGCAGGTTCGCGTTCAGCGGCGGACCGATGCGGCATGGGTTTCGAAGACGCCGACTCCTGGCGTTAGTGCGCCGAATAGAGAAACGGACGGCGAAACATACCGTCCATCTGCGCGGCGACATGACAGCTCTCCGCATCTGGATCCTACATGAGGCGGCCGCGCACGTAGATATTGATGAACGTGATCGCGAGCGCATTGCGGCTCTTGGTGACGAAGCCGAGCGCTCCCGCGTCGCGATACGTCTTCACGTCCCGTGCGAAAGCTATGTGCGAGGTATTGGGCAGATCGCGCCAGACCAGCAGGGACTGGTCGTACTCGTAGATGGCGAGCCGACCGTGCAGAATCTTGGCCCACTTGCCGAGGATCCAATGTAGCAGCCAGTTCGTTCGGGCTGGACGCGCTCGCCGTTGCGGCGCATGCCTCGACCGCGGCAATAGGAGCAAGCGCAAGAACGACCAGACGCGCGATCATTCGCATGTTGCTCTCACGTCGTCTGGCTATTGGGCGTTGCGCGGTTTGGCGCGGCGTCGCCGATCAATTCCGCATAGACTGCGAGCGTGCGCGCGACGATGTTGCGCTCGTCATACTCCGCGAGCGCCTTGGCGCGCGCCGCGTCGCCGAGACGACGGGCGAACGCCCGGTTGTCCAGCAGACGTGCAATCGCGCTGGCGAGAGCGGACGCGTCACGGACAGGTACGAGAAGCCCGTCCACCCCGTCGCGCACCACTTCACGACAGCCCGGAGCATCGGTCGCGATCAAGGGCCGCGCGCATGCCGCTGCTTCGATCAGGCTCTTGGGCAAGCCTTCGCGATAGCTCGGCAAGACGACAACGTCCGCGTCGGCCAGCAGCTTCGGCATGTCGTCGACATGGTCGAGCCATTCGACGAGCCCGGCTGCTTGCCACTCGCGCAGAGCGGATTCCGGGATCGACGCCGGGTTGCCCGGGTCCGGGCCGCCGGCGAGAACAAAGGAGATATCGCGCGCCTGCGCCTTCAATATTTGCGCGGCTTCGACGAATTCGCCGACGCCCTTGTCCCAAAGCATGCGGGCTGCGAGCACGACGCGTGGTCGGCGCTCAAGATCGACAGTTGCGGGCGGCCGGAAACGCGCGCAATCGACGCCCGATCCGGGAATTAGCCGTATTTTCTCCGGCGAGGCGACCCCAGCACGTTCGAACAACGCGACATCGTCGCGATTTTGCAGAATGAGGCGCGCGCGCCGCCCGCCGAGCGCGATGCGCATCAAGGTCCGGACGACCGGACGCAGGACGCGCGCGCGCGCTTCGTCGCTGATGAAGACATAGCCCATGCCAGCGACGGCATTGACGCGCGCCGCGCCAGCGAACCGGGCTGCAAGCGCGCCGTAAACGGCGCATTTGATCGTAAAGCCATGAACGATATCGACCCGTTCTGCGCGCGCAAGTCTCCACAGCCAGACGAGCAGCGCAGCTTCCCGCATCGGATTGAGGCTGCGCCGGTCCATTGGCGCAGGAATCCAGCGCAAGCCGAGGCTCGCCAGCTTGGATCCGTATCTTCCGGGTGGCGAGACGAGCACGACGTCATGGCCGGCGGCCTTGGCGCCCAAGGCCAGCGATCTCCGGAAATTATAGAGATACCAGTCCGTGTTGGCGAACAGAACAATCTTCATGATCCCCCGGCGAGCATGTTGGAAGATCGCGCTACGACTCTACTTCGCTCGTGGCTCGACCGCCGCAGGTCGCGACCGATCAATAGCGTCGAATATCTGTTCCGCACACGCTTCCGGGTCCGCGCCTAGGGTCTCGACGCGAACTTCCGGGGCCTCCGGTGCCTCATAAGGGCTGTCGATACCGGTGAAGTTCTTGAGTTTGCCTTGGCGCGCGAGCGAGTACAGACCTTTGACGTCACGGCGCTCGCATTCCTCGATCGGCGTATCGACGAACACCTCCTGGAAAGTCCCCTTCGGAAAGAGTTCGCGCGCCATCCGTCGCTCGTTTCGGAACGGTGCGATGAAACTGACGAGCACGATGAGTCCGGCCGTCGCCACGAACAGGACCCCGACGCTCAGGCAGCCGGCGAACCAGAGGAAGCCGCGCCGCATCGCAGGAGCGGCACTTGCCGGCGGCCAGCCCTCGTCCGCCGGCCACCAGGGCGGTCGCCCCGGCTTCGACACATCGCCGCGCCGTCTCGGGATTCACCCCGCCATCGACCTCTAGTAATATGTCGCGACCACTGGCGTCGATCATCGCGCGCAGGCGCTCGATCTTCTGCAGCTG
>JAJXZC010000565.1 GCA_021780275.1 Pseudomonadota bacterium | reverse complement strand
CCAAAGGCAGGGCGCGAGACGGCATTTCCTTACCCGTGAGGCCAGCAGAACTGCGCTACTGGTCCTATAACTAGACCAGAGTAATCGGAATCCGAATCCTGTCAAGGCGGGGCTTGGGGCTAGCGCCATTGCAAGAGGAAGCCGCCATCGACTTCGAGCGCGGGAAGCGACCTCACTGATGGCGCTTCCCGCGCTCGTCGCCTCCGCCGGATTTCAAGCGGAGCCGCACCTCCTTGAGATCCTCGCCGCCAACATCCGCAACGCCCTTGCACGTCTCCGCCTGCATCGAGCAACTGACCGAGGCGCGTTCGGCGCCGACGGCGAAGCAGCGCCTGGCCGCCTCCGGCATCCGTTCGACTGGCTCGTCTCAGGTCACGGCGTCGAGCGGAATCCTGCCCACGTACCGGATCCAGGGGCGCCGCGACGCCCTCTTCTTTTCCCGTTTCCACGCCGATTGGCGCGCGGTTGAAGTCACCGTAGCCGCGCACCGCCCGATCATCGCGTATCGCGGGCTTTCTGCTCGGCGTTACCCGTCGGCTACACAAAGGTCCCGCCTCAAGAATGGCGCGCCTTCGCGACGCTGGTTCTCGAAACGGCATGTGAAGCGACGAGTCTTGCTGGCGGGGTCCAGGCGAGCTGCGGCTGGTCGAACATATCACTCTTGACGCTGCTCCGTGACAGCCCCAGGCGAATTGCGGCGACATACGCTCAATTCAATCGCGTCACTTTGCTGCCTGCCTCTTGGAACGGCGCTTCGCAGGTACCATGTAAGTCGTGCGTATACCGACACTGTAATGGTTGCAAATATTCTCGGGCTTCCCTTTGTATCGGGTCGACGCCGCATCGCCGTTCGACGGCGGGCGAGATTTTGCGTCGACGACCAAGACGGCTGCCCCGAGGCGGGGGCGCGGAGACGCATTCTCGTGCCGAGTTGCATCGAGCTTCGGGACGTCCGAGACGCAAGACTCCTCAGAATGTCCCGAAAGGACCAAACGATGATCGACAAGACCATCTTGGCCGCGACAATTGCGTCGAGCGACAATCCAGCCGCGCTTGCCGCGCTCGCATTGATCTTAATGTCGCTTGCCGAGCCGATCAATTTCCGTTCACAAGGCGAATTTGACGAATTGATAGATAAATGGAGGCGGACGCTTGAGGGGATCGACCCCGTCGTTGATGACGATCTAATCGCCCAAATGAGAGCAGCCCGGTCGTCGCTCGTTGCGCATTCTGGGCCGATCAAACAAGCGAGCTAATCGGCGCAACCCAATTGGCTCAATAGATGATCACTACCCTGGTCGCGGCAACATGGGCGGCTTGCAGCGCCTCAAGCGCGCGTGGCGATATTGCCAAAGCCTTCGCAGCAGGCGCGCCCTTCAAACCCGGAACATGCGTCTTCACGATAACGCCTCTGGTTACGAGACTTTTGGCCAACAGGTCCAACTGCGATTTGTGCGACCCCGCGATCACGGCCAAGCTCGTCGCGGTCGGACGATGGCCACGCAGTGTTTCGGAAATAACGAGGTGCACGAACGCAAGTTGCCGAAACCTCGCGCTCCCGGTATCGCCGGGAAATCGGGACGCGAGGATCGCCCGCGTCAATTCAACGACGTCCACAGGCGACCTTGGATTTGGGGCAGGGGGCGCGGCCATAGTCGGCGTGTCTTGCTCGACCGAAGCGACGGCGCTTTCAATAAGGCGCCCGAGGGTCACAGGAAGGCGTTCGCTCCTTTGCTCTGCGATGGCGCTAGCCCGCTCATATGTGGGCTCGGTCAAGAATACCTTGGTTTCGCGCAAGCCATCGGAAAGCGCATTTTTTCTCCAGCGCGACCGCCAATTCTCGCCGCCGCCAGACGACATTAGTTTCCGCCTTGAAGAGCCTTAGTCAAAATCGGATTCGGATGAGGCATATCAGGCGCTGCCCAAAGCCCAGCTCGGCTTCTTCTGGCGAGAGCTTCCGCGACGAGGTAGGGCATGTAGACCGGCTTTGCGTCATTATTCAAGGCGGCGAATGCGAATCCTTGTGTGATCAAAATCGTGCCCAAGTCAAGCGTCGATGACCCCACGTGCGCCGAACAGACGACGAGAATGGCGCGCTCCTCGCCAATTTGCGCTACCGGCGCGCATCGGGGCCTGGTGTCGCGTATGACGGCGGCAAGGTAGGCGATCGAGGCCTCGCCGCAGTCAGTTTTTGCGCCCATCGGATTTGTGAATGTCGTGCCCCGGATGCACGACTGGACACCATAAAGCCGCATGGTCCGGCCGTTCTGGGTCCAAGTGTCGCCGGTGGCGAAGACCACGCCGACTTCGGGCACATCAAAAACCTGAGGCAGCGCGACCTCGGCGCAAAGCGGCGAGGTCACGATCATGGCGATCGCCACCCCAAGAGCCAAACGGACGAAATCCATAGAAGGGTCTCTCCTCGTGATACCATGACTCGGTCAAGACACGTTGATGTCCGATGGCGCAGGGATCGGCGGCGTGGGAGAGGCGGCCGAATTCACCGGCGCGCATTGCACGTTGGCGCAGGTGGCGGCGGCGGCATTGATGTTCTTCTGAATATTGCCGCCCCATGAGCAGATCGTTTGGCCGTTTCCATCGGTGGTCGCCGAGCGCTGATTGCCCGGCACGCTGTTGATATTGACAGGGCTTGTCCCTCCACAGGGTTGACCGCTCTGCAGGGCCGCGACGTCGTTGTTGCAGATGGCGGGACCGAACTGGAAGCAAGCGGCCATCATGCCTGAGCTGACAGGCGTCCCGCCGACTGATTGACCGCTCGCCTGGGCCGACGACAGAGTCTGATACCCCGTTGACGATGCGTTGCCGCTGCCAACCTGGGCCGCCCAGGTATTCACCTGTTGCTGAAGCGGCTCCGCCATGTAGGCCGCTGGCGTGACGCCCGGCGGGAGATTGCTGCGGTTGAGCTGCAGGACGCCAAAATTATTGCCGTTTGACGCGCATAAATTGCCCGCCGATTCCGACCTGCCCGCGCCGCCCCAGGTGCATGAACTGTTTTTGAGCGCGGAATTCGCGTTCGGTGACGCGGCGACAGCGGCGGCGATATCGCTGGCGGAATAATTGGTGGGGCTGCAAGTCTGCGCCGACGCACAGTGGAGGCCCGCGAGTAGGAGGAATATCGCGACCGTCCGGCCTTTTGCCGACATCGAGAGTCTCATCAGTAGGAGATCCGAATGGGAGTGGATTTTTCGGTGTCGCGCACGCCGTTCAGGGTCAGAACCGTCGTAATTTCGTGGGTCGCGGGGTCGAACGTGACGAGCGTTTTGTCTCGCTTCGACTTGTTGTCGAATTCGTTCCCTTGGTCGTTCCCAAGATTTTTCAACGCTGCGACGAATGGGAAGTCGTTCACCGAGGCCACGACCTTGACCCGGCCATTTTCGAGCACGGCGATCCGGATAGGGCAGTTGTTGAGGCTCGGCGCCGCCGCGCCGGACAGATTGCGGCAATCCGGCATGGTGTAGAGCGCTGAAAGAATGACGGTTTTGTCGCCGTCCGTAAAGGAAGCGGCGAACGCGTCGACGGAAACATTCGAAACCGGCCGCGACGAAGTCGCTGAAGGGTCGGATAATGTCGCAAGTTCTTCTCGCGTCGCGATCAGCCTGTCCCGCCAAACGGCGGCGAGAACGGAAGAGGTCGACGACGCCTCAAGCGGCACAGAAGTCGCCATGAGGCGTTGCGTCTGAATCTGGCTTCGCGCGGCCGCGAGATCGGGAACAAAGCTGGCGACCAGAGCCACAGTTACAAAGACATCCGGAATGCGCATGACCTTTTCTCACTTCCTGACTATGGCGAAGTCGGAATGAAGCGCGCGCACTCATCGATGGCGCGATGATTGACGATCAGTCCGATCTTGATGGTTTTGGTGACGGTGTCGAAGGCCGCATAAGACGCTGCATCCTCGGCGACAGGCGATGATTTCGGA
>JAJXZC010000574.1 GCA_021780275.1 Pseudomonadota bacterium | reverse complement strand
ACGCTTGCGTCGCCGTCCGCGGCCTGACGGTAGAGAGTGGCGACTTTCACCATGTCGCAGTCGTGCGGCGAGAGGCGGAAATGGCGGATGCCAGCAAGCTGCATTTCGCCCATTTTTTCCGCAAGGTCGAGACAGGCGGCGGAGAGCGTCTGGATGCCGTTCACGGCGAGGAAGCCCCGCTCGTCGAGCGTCTTCAGCGGCAGCCCATCCGGGTCCTTGTTGCAGACGAAAAGGCAGTTGTCTTTGGAAAGGTTGTGCAGACGGGCGTGATAGCAGCGCGCGGAGACGGCCAGCGGCATGCGGCCGAAGACCTGCGCTTCGATGTCGGTTTTGTATTTTTTTCCCGCCGTGCTGAGAATTTTCGCCGTCGCGAAAGAAATTTCCGGCGCAAGGCAGACACGCCGCGCGCCGCGCTCTGCGAGATGCGCCAGCGTGTCCTCGTTATAGACATTGATATACGGCCCGATGACATGATCGCGCCCGTCAAGCTTTGCGAGCGCCGAAACGTCGTTGACTTCGACGGGCAGCTTGTCGTTTGCGGCGAGTTCGCGCATTGTTTTTGCCTCGCGCTTGTTCATCACCATGGCGAGGGACGAAAGCACCGCGTCCTTGCCCGCTTTTTGCAGACGTTCAACGACCTCGGGCAGTAATTTGTTGTAAAACGGCTGACGCTTCGAGCAGACGACTTCGCCGACGTAAACGATGTCCACAGGCGCTTCGTCCGCCATGCGGAAATAGAAATCTCGCCATTTTTCAGGTGCCCAGTTGAACAGCACAGGGCCCAATGTCAATTTTACCGCCATGTTTTTTTGTATGCTCCTTCGGTCAATTGCCCGCCTTCGGCGAGGGCGATCAGCGCGTCGGTTTTTACCGGCCAGCCGCGCGCATAATCGCTAAGCGCCTTGCGGAAAGCTTTGACCACGGCTTCCGTGTAGGCGCGTCCGCGCTGGCGGCCTTCGATCTTGAATGCCGCAACACCGGATTGCAGCAGGTCAGGCATCATCGAGAGCGCATCGAGGCTGCTCGGCTCTTCGAAGATATAGCCTGTATTGCCGCCGCATTTGAAACGGCCTTTGCAGATGGTCGGGTACCCTGTGGTCTCGCTCTCTGCGAAGCGGTTGATGGTGAAGACGCCGAGCTTGGAATCCATGCTGCCATCCTTACCCTGTTCGTAGCGCACGTCGCCCGCGGGCGAGCAGACGCCGTTCATGTTGGGCGATTTTCCCGTCGCGTAGGAAGACAACAGGCAGCGGCCTTCCGCCATCACGCAGAGCCCGCCGAAAACGAACACTTCCGTCTCGCAAGGGATCTCGTCATTGAGCGCGGTGATTTCCGTTACGCTCAAAACGCGCGGCAATACGACGCGTTTGACGTTGAACGTCTCGCAATAATATTTGATGGCGTCGGGATTGGAGGCCGAGGCCTGCACCGAAAGATGGAGGCGCGTATCGGGGTGCGTTTTCGCGGCGTAAGATGCAAGCCCCATGTCGGCGACGATCAGCGCGTCCGCCCCGCAACCGACCGCGTCGTCGACGGCTTTGCGCCACAGATCCGTCTTTCCGGCCTGCGGGAAGGTGTTGACCGTCACATAAACTTGCGCCTTGCGCTTGTGCGCGTACTCCGTCGCTTCAGCCATTTCCGCGCGGCTGAAATTGAGGCCGGGGAAATTGCGCGCGTTGGTCTCGTCACGAAATCCGCAATAGACCACGTCAGCGCCCGCATCCACCGCGACGCGCAAGGCCGACGGCGTGCCCGCGGGGCAGACCAGCTCAGGCGTTTTGCGTCCTTGTTGCTTCGTCATGGCGCGAACATGCCCGCGACGAGCGGCCGCATGTCCTGAAAAACCCTGTAACAGATGCGCAAAGGCAGACCGAGGACGCCGAACGCGGCGAGGCTTTCGCGGACAATGTTCATGTCGGAATCATCCAGCGCATTGCGCAAGGCGACCACCGCCTCCGTATCGCCGGAAATTTCGATGTCGCGGCTGAAGAACAGAGAATCGCCGTCGCCGCCGCCTTCGGCAAGCTTCAGCAAGGTCATGAAGGAGCCGCCGATCCGCGCATCGGATTTCACTTTCGCATCACGACGGTAAACGCCGATCTCGCGTTTTGACACTTGCATAACCATGCAAAAAGGCGCGTCGCGCACGTCGATGCGGATGCGGCTGGCGGCATAATCGTCCAGCCGGTCGACGATCTCGGGATGCGCGTCCAGCACCGCGCAAAACACACGGCGGACGGCGGGCTCGAGGAACTTCAAACGCTGCTGATCTTTTTTCATGCGCACAAAGATAGCGCGGAATTTTTAGCGTGACTTGACCCAGATCAAGTACCGCATCGCTGGCTGCGTCATTCTTGCGGGCATGACGAAAAACGCAGATCATCAGTCGTTGCAGCATTTTCTGGACTCTTTGGAAGCCGAAGGGCAACTGAAACGCATCGCGTATCCGATTTCCACTGTTCTGGAAATGACCGAGATCCACAAGCGCGTGCTTGAAAACCACGGGCCCGTTTTGCTGTTCGAAAAACCCATCATGAAAAACGGCAAGCTCAGCCCCATCCCCGTGGTGTGCAATCTCTTCGGCACGGTGGAGCGCGTCGCGCGCGGGCTGGGGTGTGATGTCAACGGCTTTCAGGATTACGGACGCTGGCTCGCGGCGATGAAGCAACCCGACCCTCCGTCGGGAATTCTCTCTACACTGGGCAAATATGGCGATCTCAAGGCGGTGATGGCGATGAAGCCTGAAGTACGCCGCGCGCCAGCGCCGGTGCAGGAATGCGTTTTGCGCGGCAAGGACGTTGATTTGCACAAGCTGCCGGTACAATCTTTCTGGCCGGGCGAGCCCGCGCCGCTGATCACCTTCAACCTCGTCATGACCCGCCCGCCGGACAGTGCCGACACGGCGGATTACAATGTCGGCATTTACCGCATGCAGGTGATCGGCAAAAACAAGTTGATCGCGCGCTGGCTGCCGCATCGCGGCGGGGCGCGGCACTTCAGGCAGTGGCAGGAACGCGGCATGGACATGCCGCTGGCGGTAACGATCGGCGCCGATCCCGCAACGCTCCTCTCCGGCGTGATGCCGCTGCCTGATACGCTTTCCGAGTATCATTTCTCCGGTTTGATCCGGCGGGAGAAACTCTCGCTCACGCCATGCAAGACCGTGCCGATGCTGGTGCCGGCGGAGGCCGAAATCGTGCTGGAAGGCCATGTTTCGGCGACGGAAACCGCGATGGAAGGCCCGTATGGCGACCATACCGGCTATTTCAACAGCGTCGAGCCGTTTCCTGTTTTCACCGTTTCTACGATTACAATGCGCAAGAAGCCTGTTTATCTTTCCACCTATCTCGGTCGCCCGCCGGATGAAGCCTCGACCATGGCGGTCGCGATGAACGATGTTTTTCTGCCGTTGCTGCAACAGCAGTTTCCCGAGATCGTCGATTGCTGGCTGCCGCCGGAGGCCTGCTCGTACCGCATCGCCGTCATTTCCATCAAAAAGCGTTATACCGGACACGCGCGGCGGATGATGCTCGCCTTCTGGTCGTATCTTTATCAGTTCAGCTACACGAAAATGATTATTGTCGTTGATGAGGATATCAATGTGCGCAACTGGGAGGACGTTCTCTGGGCGCTCTCGACGCGCATGGACGCGTCGCGCGACGTCGTGACGCTGGAAAATATGCCGATCGACTATCTCGATTTTGCTTCGCCGAAAAGCGGCCTCGGCGGCAAGATCGGCTTTGATGCCACCAACAAAACCTTTGGCGAGACCGACCGCACATGGGGCAGACCGCTCGCTATGGATGAAAAGACTGTCGCCCGCGTCAATGCACTGTGGGACGAGATTTTTGACGACGAAAAGAAAAAGCCGCGCCGCCGCGCGTGATTAGGGTCAGACCTCATTAATCTATGGCAATTCTACGCGAAGCGAAAATGGCGATC
>JAJXZC010000289.1 GCA_021780275.1 Pseudomonadota bacterium | reverse complement strand
ATCGCCTGAAAGCCAACCACATTGGCGACCACGAGCAGCATGAATATCTGCATCGCCGAAATGAGCGACATATCCGGATAGAAGGCAATGACCGCCGTGAAGGCGACGCCGCATGCGATCGAAAGCGCGGCATTGTAGATGAGCCGGTTCGGCACGCCGAAATAGAAGGTGATGGTAATGACCGCGGCACTCACCGCGTGATCGGCCGCGCCGAAGCCCCCCGCCTGCACGAGCAGCAGGAAGACGCCGAAGACATAGACCTGAACGATGCCGAGCGAAACATGCAGCGCCGTATGTTTTCGCGGATCGGAGAAGAAAAGGAACGGAATGCGTGCGACGGCAAGTGTCGCGATCCGCAAGGCCCCAATGATCGCGAACCGCACCGTCGGCCCAAGAATGAGGAAATCGAGGACGATCCAGCCCACAAAGAGGTAAACGCCCATCTGGATGGCGCGCACTCTCTCGACCGTCTCAAGCCAGGCCGCTTGGCGAAAACGCTGTTCGAGGTCTCGGTCGAGGAACTCGCCGGTCCAGCCATAGGTCCCAACGGTTAGACCCAATCCGCCGTGACGCCGGTCGGCGAGATCCGCCGGTTCCGAGCTATGTGCATTCACAATTTCGGCCACACGGTCCCCCTGGCGGCGAGCGGTCTGCCCACCAAACGCGCGCCGACTCTAGGAGGAAACCCTAAACAAAAAGCGAAATTCCGACCTTGCGACGCTTTCATCGGGGCCCTCCGCCCCCTATCGTGCCGACATAAAAAGCGGCCCCAAGGGTCCGATTTCAGGGAGATTGAGAGCGATGACGGCAGAAAGCGGCAACAAGGCGCAAATTCTTTCCGGGGTCCGGGTCCTCGACTTCGGTCGCTATATTGCCGGCCCCTATTGCGCCGCGCTGCTCGGCGATCTCGGCGCGGAGGTCATTCGCGTCGAGAAGCGCGAGGGGAGCGAAGACCGTTTCATCCAGCCGATTGTGCCCGGCGCCGCTTCGGGCGAAGGCGGCGAAGGCGCGATGTTCCTTCAAGTGAACCGCAACAAGCGCGGCCTCACCCTCGACCCCATGACGGAGACCGGGCGCGCCATTGTCCGTCGGCTGGTCGAAACCGCGGATGTCGTCGTCGCCAACCTGCCGCCCTCGACGCTGAAGTCCATGGGCCTTGATTATGAAAGCCTCGTCGAGGCGAAGCCCGATATCATCCTGACCATGGTTTCCGCATTCGGCCATGGCGGACCCTATAGCGAGCGCACCGGTTTCGACGGGATCGCACAGGCGATGGTCGGCGCCGCCTATCTCACCGGCTATCCGGAAGAGCCCGTGAAAAGCTATGCACCCTGGGTCGATTTCGGCACCGCCTCCCTCTCCGCCTTTGGCACTCTCGCCGCGCTGATGGAGCGCGCGCGCTCAGGCAAGGGGCAGGTGGTTGAAGGCGCGCTGCTTTCGACGGCGCTCGCCTTTTTCAACTTCCATCTGATCGAGCAGGATCTGAGGAAGATCAACCGCGTCGCCATCGGCAACAAGAGCCCCTATGCCGGACCCGCCGATATCGTGCGGACGAAGGACGGCTGGATTCTCGTTCAAGTCATGGGTGCGCCACTTTTCAAGCGCTGGGCAAGACTTATGGGTGAGGACCACTGGCTCACCGATCCGCGCTTCAAGGACGATAGTGCGCGCGGCGACAATGGCGCCGTTCTTTCCGAGCGCACCTCGCAATGGGCCGCCGGATATACGACCGAGGAAGCGCTCGCGATACTCGAAGAGGCGCGCATTCCGGCAGGCCCGGTCTTCTCGCCACAACAGGCTCTGGACGACCCGCATATCAACGCGATGCATTACCTTCAGCCTCTCCCCTTCCCCGGCCTGCCGAAGCCCGCGCCTGTCATGGAAACGCCCGTGCGCCTCTCGCGTACTCCGGGCACACTACGCGACCGCGCGCCCCTGCTCGGCGAGCACACCGATGCCATCCTCACCGAGCTGGGCTATTCGAAGGACGAGATCGCGGGTTTCCGCGCCGAAGGAACCATCTGATGCCGGACGCATTTGGCCGCTTTCCGCGCATCACGCTCGCGCATCTGCCGACGCCGCTTTCCGAAATGAAGCGTCTGCGCGCGGTGTTGGCCGCGGAAGGCATTGCCGTCCCCCGCCTCTTCATCAAGCGCGACGACTGCACAGGCCTCGCTGGCGGGGGCAACAAGACCCGCAAGCTCGAATTCCTGATCGGCGAAGCCCTGGCGCAAGGCGCGGACACCATCGTCACCACCGGCGCGTTACAATCGAACCATGGGCGGCAGACGACCGCCGCCGCCGTCGCGACAGGACTCCAACCCGTTCTCGTCCTTCTCGACATGGTGCCGTATAACGGCCACGCTTATCGACATTCGGGCAATCTGCTGCTCGACGATGTGCTTGGTGCCGAGATCAGAGTGGTTCCGCAAGGTTCGAACCCCGCCCGCTTCATCAAGGACGTCATCGACGAAATTGCCGAGGCAGGCGGCAAACCCTTCTTCGTGCCGACCGGCGGATCGAACGTGACGGGATCGCTTGGCTATGCCGCTGCCTATATCGAGATCTCCGACGCGCTTGAGGCACAGGGCATCACCAATGCCCGCATCGTTCACGGCTCATCGAGCGGCGGCACGCAAGGGGGATTGATCGCCGGATCGGCCTTGCGTGGAAGTGGCCCCGCAGTTCACGGCATCAACGTCTATCGCGGCGATCACGCCGCGATGAAGGCCGACATCCTGAAGCTCGGCCGCGCCACCGCCGCAATGCTCGGCGCGCCTGCACCTGGTGATGATGCGGTCACCCTCGAGGAAGGCTTTCTCGGCGCAGGCTACGGCCTGCCGACCGATGCGATGGTCGAAGCGGTCGAACTCGTCGCGCGCAGCGAAGGCATCCTGCTCGATCCGGTCTATACGGGAAAAGCGATGGCGGGATTTCTGGCGCTCATTCGTGCGGGATCGTTTTCGCCCGACGAAACGCTCGTCTTCCTCCACACCGGCGGCATGCCGGGCCTTTTTGCATATGAAGAAGAATTCACCAGCAGCGTGATCGCCTAGGACGCCTGCGCGACGGCGACCTGTCCGCGCCGGCGCAGCGTCGCGGCAATGCCTGCGTCGCCCAGCGTCTCGCGACAAGCAATGACGATCTCGAGATAGGCTTGCGCGTTGGCAAGCTGCGAGCCCTTGGCGCGGCGCAGATCCTCGATCAGCCCGTCCTCATAGGACGACAGATAGGTTTCGATCTGCTGGCCAACCGTCCTACAATGCGCCTGCGCGCCGATCGATTCCGCCGCGGTGCAAACCCCACGCAGAAACCGCAGGCAGGCCAGCACCTTGTCGGCACGGTCGAAATTGGGAGCGGCGGACATATCGGGACGGCGCGGGCCATTCTTGCCGTAGCTGCCGACCTGATGCAGCGGCAAGGCGCGCGCGAGTTCCAGTTCGAACTTGCCCGTCGCCTCCGTTAGAGCCGTCGAAAGCCGGACACGGGCAGCGAGAATTCGGTTCCCCCAATCGCTGCATCGGCGGATGTCGATTTCCCGGATGAAGCTTTGAGAAAGCTCGGCAAATCGGGTGACCCTTGAAAGAAGATCGTCGAGATCGACTGGAGCCGCCCTCTTCGGCTGCGCCCTTTCGGCAATCTCTTCAAGTTCGCCGAGGAATATCTCGCCAAGCGCGGCGAGCCCCGAGCGATTGACCGCATCCTCATTGCCGAACCCCGCGAGCTTGCGCGCCAGTCGCATGATCTGCCAAGGCTCATGCATCCGCGCGACCGCAACGAGCGGTACATAAATCGCGCTGTCCAGCGCGGTTGCTCGCGCTTCCTCGTAAATCTCTGCGACGGCGGCAACCATGCCCTCGTCGAAATCAACGATATGTTTGGGCAGAGCGTCGCGCACCGCTAGCAGATAGGGCGCGACAGCAAGAGCGCGCGCCATCTCCGCCGCGTCCTCGACCACAGCATCGCCGCCGAGCAGACGCTCCAGCTTTCGGCGCAGCGCCCCATCCCTGCGCGCCTCTTCCAGGGCCGAGAGGATCGCGCTCGAACAACTCGCATGCAGGAGGGGCAGGCTGCCACTCTGTGCGATGCCGCTCGTTCGGGCCGACTTTTCCTCGAGGCGCCGCGAAATGTCCGGCAGAGCATCCGGCAAAAGCTCGGTCTCAAGCCAACCCCAGACCGGCAGAACGGAACTGCGGCGGATATGGCGCATATGGGTCGACGGGCGTCCTTCATCGACCAGCAGATCCTCGAAGGGAAGGCAGAACTGGCGTACGACACCAGGCACGCCCGGCCGCGTACCCTCCCATTTCCCGAGAAGCGGGCGGATGGATGACAGGATCAGGTCATAGGGCAGACCGGGCGTTCCGCGCCTCTTTTCCCGCTC
The DNA here is from genome assembly GCA_021780275.1 of Pseudomonadota bacterium. The sequence continues at coordinate 11,371 of JAJXZC010000289.1, read as the reverse complement.
CAGCCCTGCAGCAAGCTTCGCCGCAGTCCCCGGCGTCAGCCGCGACAGGAACTCGTTCAAGCGTTCGATCAAAGGCGTTGCGGGTTTCGTTTCCATGACCTGCAAATTCCAGACGGCTGGGCGGGCCCCAAATGGCGACTCCAGGACCTGCCGGCTACCAGCCTCCCAGCCTAGAAGGCCTTGCTTAACAAACCTTCCACCATCTAGCCTACCGGCTTCGGGAAGTGCCCGAATACGGCCATTCCCGGTCGAATTTTCGGTAGGCCGCCCCAAGGGAAGGTGCTAGGCTTTTTCATCGGCGCCGCAGAATTGGCGTCGTTCCTTATTCACGACGAGGCGATCAAGGGACTATGGCTACTGGAGTTGTTAAGTGGTTTAACGCCACTAAGGGATATGGGTTTATTGCGCCGGAAGACGGTGGGAAAGACGTCTTCGTCCATATCTCGGCCGTCGAGCGGGCCGGACAAACGGCCCTCAAGGAAGGCCAGAAGATTCAATACGAGCTGGTCGAAGGACGCAACGGCCGGTTCTCCGCGGAAAATCTGGTCCTCAACTGACGAGGTCGGGTCCGCCTGCGGATCCCCGCTTCCGCCGAAAGAGATCAAGGCCCTCCGGACCCGGAGGGCCTTTCATTTTTCAGGAAGCCCATTAGCATCAGACGCATGCAGATCGAGGTTCCATTCTATCGCCGCTTGCGCGGCCTCGTCTGGGATAGCCAGCTCGAAGGCGCGCCCTTCTGGCGGATCGCCGTTGTGGAGGCGGCCCGTATCGCCTGGGTGGTCGCGTGGGACCTCATTGAAGGGCGCCTCAATCTCCGCGCCATGAGCCTCGTCTATACGACCCTGCTCTCGATCGTCCCGGCGCTCGCCATCGGCTTCGCTGTATTCCGCGCCTTCGGCTACGACACCTATATCGAGAGCATGCTGGCGGAATTCCTCGGCCCCCTCGGCGATCAGGGCCACGAAATCACCGCCCGCATGATGGAATTCGTGAACCGCGTGAACACGAACGTCCTCGGCACGGTCGGCTTCGCTTTCCTGCTCTATACCGTCATTTCGATGATCGGAAAGATCGAGGAAGCCTTCAATAATATCTGGCATGTTGCGGCCAGCCGGTCGCTTGCCCGTCAGTTCACAGAGGTTCTGGGCGTCGGCGTGCTCGGTCCCATCGTGGTGCTCACCGTGCTCGGCATCATGGCGGGGGCGCTCTCGAATTCCCTTGTCGGCACTTTCGCGGAGTTCGCGCCCATTCGCTTCGCTCTGGCGCAAATGAGCCGTATCGTGCCGTATCTGGTCCTGATCGGCACATTCGCCTTTCTTTACGTGACGATCCCCAATACGCGCGTGCGCTGGAGTTCGGCGCTTGCCGGCGCGACTATCGCGGGCATCGTTTGGGGCGCCACGGGCTGGGCCTTCGCCACCTTCGTCGTCAAGTCGGCGCAATATGTGGCCATCTATTCCGCCTTCGCCAGCCTTGTCGTCTTCATGATCTGGCTATATGTCGCCTGGCTCATCCTGCTGGTCGGCTGTTCCATCGCCTTCTATTTCCAGAACCGCCGTCACCTCTCACCGCTTGCCGGACTTGGCATTCTCAACATGCGCCAACTCCGGCAGACGAGCCTTCAGGCCATGCTGCTCATTCACGAGGCATATGAGAAAGGTCAGGTCTGCTGGACCGACGAGACGCTGGCGACGCGGCTCCACGTGCCGATGGAGGCCATTCAGGTGATCGAAAGCGCGCTGGAGGAAGCGGGCCTCATCACCCATTCAGCGGATAGTCCGAGCAGGCTCCTGCCAGGCAAGCCGCCTGAACTCGTCCGCCTCGCCGACGTTCTTGCCGCTGTGCAGCGTCGAACCGAACGCGGCGGCATCGATGATGCCGAACTCGCCCACGAGCCGCGGGTCGACAGCTATTTCACCCGCCTCGCCGAGGCCGAGGCGAAGGTTCTGGACGGCACCACCATGGCCGACCTCCTCCGCACAAGCGAAGCGGTGGTGCCCGCTACAAAAGGCGTCGTGGTCAAGGTTTGATTCGGTTTGGCGACGCAATCCGCCGCTCTGTTGGCGCCATCAAGCAACACTCACGGCGCCTTGCCTCGCTCGGAAAATGGGCCAATTCAGCCACTGAATAGTGTGTGCGCGGAAAAGTCACATACATCTTCTTGACGAGAGTCGCGACGCACTTCACGCTGAAGTTCCCTGAGTTCAAACAATTGAAAGGAGGTGATCCGATGTCTAACGGTTTGATGACGCCGTTTGCCATCGCCAGCATTTCGATCGCGACAGAGGGGCGTGTGGCGAGGCAGGTGAGGTCGGGCACTCCTGTGGACCTTTCCGCCTGAGCCAACATTCTTTTCACCAAGGGGCTTAGCCCCGGTGACGCGACGCTTGCAAATGAGCGACAAACGGAGCGATCCGGCACAGCGTCAATAACGGATCGCGTCGCAGCCGTTGCCTTGGCCGCCGCACTCCCGAGGGGAGAGCGGCGGCCTTTTAATTTTCAGGCGATCTCCGTACGGATGGCGTCTACTCGCTCGACGCAGGCAGGATCAGTTCAGCGCGTAACCCGCCCAATTCGGATGCCGTGAGCCTAAGCTCACCGCCGTAAAGTTCCGCAATCTCGGTGACGATCGAGAGGCCAAGGCCTGAGCCCGGCTTCGTCTCATCAAGCCGCCCGCCCCGCTTCAACACTGCCGCCCGCTTCTCTTCCGGAACGCCCGGCCCATCATCCTCGACGGTTATGAGAAAGGCGGGCCGTCCCTTCCGAAGCTCGGACAATGGCGCCGCCCGAAGCTCGACGCGGGACGCCGCCCATTTGCAGGCATTATCGAGAAGGTTGCCCGCCATCTCCTCCAGGTCCTGCGCCTCACCGCGAAAGCCGAGCCCGTCGGCGCTTTCGGCGACAACCTCAATCCCTCGCTCGGCATAGATGCGTTGAAGCGCCCGGCCAAGCCGCACCAGTACCGGCCCCACCGGCGTGTGAGCGCCAAAGACATTGGCTGAGGCAGCCACGCGCGCGCGCGCCAGGTGATGGTCGATCTGCTCGCGCATGGTCGCCGCGATCCGCGTCACCTGCTCGCCGAACGCATCCGGATGTGCCCGCGCCTCGTTGGTGAGCACGGAGAGCGGCGTCTTCAGTGCATGGGCCAGATTGCCCACATGGGTGCGGGCGCGCTCCAAGACCTCCCGATTGCTGTCCAGAAGCGAATTGATCTCTTCCGCCAGCGGCTCGATTTCGGCGGGAAACTTTCCGTCGAGCTTTGTCGCTCTGCCCGAACGGATCGTGGCAAGTGCGCGACGCACGCGGTCGAGTGGCTGCAAGCCGAAACGTACCTGGATGAGCAACGCCACCAGAATGCCAAGACCAAGCCCCGCCATGGCCGTGAAGACCGTCGAGTTAAACTTCTGAATATCGCCTTCCATCTCGGCCTTGTCGGCGGCGACCGCAAAGGACACCGGCACGTCATAGCCCGGCAACATCAAGCGGCGCTCAACAACGCGCAGATGCTGGTCCTCAGGCCCCATGGCATCGAAAAAGCTCGCGCCGGAAACGTCGCGCGCCGCGCCGGCGGAATTTGTGAGGTCAATCGCCTGATCGAAAAGCGAGCGCGAGCGCAATGCGAGCCTCTGCGCGAGGGGAGCTATCTGCCAGTACCAGCCAGAATAGGCGAAGTCGAAGCGCGTCTCATTGAGATCGCGTGTGCGCACGATCTGCTTCCTGTCGTCGATGTCGGTCGTCGCGACCAGGCTGCCAAGAAGCACCTCTAGCCGCGCATCGAAAGACGTTTCCACCGAATGGCGGAAGATCGAGGAAAGAATGATGCCGCCCGCAACCAGCGCAATGACGCTCCAGAGCGCCGCGCCCGCGATGAGGCGGAGCGCGAGGCTGTCCCTTATGCGGAAGTTTCTAAGCTGCATCTTCCGGGGCCGCGAGGCGGTAGCCGAGGCCCCTCACCGTCTCGATCATGTCCTTGCCCAGCTTGCGCCGCAGACGCCCGACGAAAACCTCGATCGTGTTTGAGTCTCGGTCGAAATCCTGATCGTAAAGATGCTCGACGAGTTCGGTCCGCGAGATGATCCGGCCCTGATGATGGATCAGATATTCGACCAGTCGATATTCGAGCGAGGTCAGCTTCACCGCCGTGCCGTTGACGGTCACGCGGGAGGTGCGCGTATCGACACGCAAGGGGCCGCATTCGAGCTCGCTGGTCGCATGGCCGGTCGCCCGGCGAAGCAGCGCCCGGAGCCGCGCCAGCACTTCCTCCATGAAGAAGGGCTTCGCCACGTAATCGTCGGCGCCTGCGTCGAAACCCGCCACCTTGTCCGACCAGCGGTCGCGGGCGGTCAGGATCAGCACCGGCATGTTGCGGCCGGCGCGACGCCATTTCTCCAGCACCGTCACGCCGTCCATGCCGGGAAGGCCCAGGTCGAGCACCACGGCGTCATAGGGTTCCGTCTCGCCGAGAAAATGGCCTTCTTCGCCATCGTTCGCCTTGTCGACGACATAGCCTGCATCCGTCAGCGCGCTTACGAGCTGACGGTTGAGATCGGGATCGTCCTCGACGACGAGCAGCCGCATGCCTCAGCGCCCTCCCTGGCGGTAATCGATTATGTCGCCAGTGGCGGCATCCGCCGAAACAATGCCCACATTGCCGTCCGGCGTCATCAGCTTGATGAGATAGACCGGACGGCCGTCCGCGTCCACAAGCTGCGCGTCGAGAAGCTGCCCCGGATAGCGGGCGTGGACATTTCTGAGCACCTTGCCGAGCGGCTGGATGCGACCGGTGCGGACACCCTCCCGGGCGTCGTTCTGGTCGGAGCGCATCTCGGTCCGCTCGATCGGCCGGCCGATCATGGAGCGGTGGTCATGGCGCCAGGGCGCGGCAGCCGCCTCCCCGCCCGGCAGGGCGAGGAAGGCAGCGAGCGCAAGCGCCATATATGTCTGCGTCCTCATCATGCCCCGGTTCTAGGCCTTTCAGACTGAACCTTCGATGAATGAACGCGCCTCAGAACCCCGAGAAGCTCGCCCATTCCTCCATCGGGGCCCGGTCGGTCCGCAGCCCGTTGATTGGCGCGGACTCGTCCATGTAGCCAAGCCCCATGCCGCAGAAGAGCATAAGCTCCGACGGCATGTCGAGAAACTCCCCGATTGTCTTCGGCCAGATCGCCCAGGCTTCCTGCGGGCAGGTATGGAGTCCGTGCTCACGAGCCATCAGCATGACCGACTGCACAAACATGCCGAGATCGGCCCATTGGTCGATCCCCATTTGCCGGTCGATAGCAAAGAAGAGCGCCACCGGCGCGTCGAAGAACTGGAAGTTGCGTGCGAACTGCTGGAGCCGGCCCGCCTTGTCCTCCCGCGCGACGCCGATCGTCGCATACATGTCCTCGCCGCATTTGAAGCGCCGCGCCTTGTAGGGCTCCTTCAGATCCTTGGGATAGATGTGGTATTCCGACCCCTCGCCGAAAGGCGTCGTCTTCTGCTTCTCGGCGATCAATGCGAGGAAGTCCTTCAATCGCTGATTGGCGACGACATAGACGTGCCAGGGCTGCAGATTGCCGCCCGAAGGCGCCCATTTCGCGCCGTCGAGAATGGCGCGCACCGTCGCTTCCGGCACCGGCTTGTCGAGAAAGGCGCGGCAGGAAATGCGCGTCTTGAGGGCTTCGAGTAGGTCCACTGTAGGTCTCCCAATTACAAATGCCGTCACCCCGGTCGTCCCGGGGGCGGGATGACAGGATGCGGAGAGCAGCACCCTTATCGTTTCAATCTCACCGGCCCGTCACATAGGGCCACAATTTGTCCGCACCCCGCGTAATCGTCTCGCGGCCGAGCCAATCGGCCCAATCGGCGCCGGAGCCGAACTCCGCCCGCCACGACCAGAGCCGCCGCGTCGCAAAGTGGAGCCCGTGCTCATAAGTAAAGCCGATCGCGCCATGCACCTGATGCGCGATGGAGGTCGCGGCGCTCGATGCGTCGTCGGCACGCACTTTCGCCACAGCGATTTCGAAAGCGGCCGCGTCGCCGGAGCTTACCTTGTCAGCGCGCGCCGCCGCATGGGCCGCCGCGATGCCCACCGCCGCCGATTGCGTCGACAGCACAGCGAGCTGCTGCTGGATCGCCTGGAACTTCCCGATGGGCTTTCCGAACTGTGTCCGCTCATTGGCATATTGCACCGACGCCCGCGTGAGGTAATCGAGCGCGCCCGCCATCTGGATCGAGCGCGTCAACGCGCCATAGAGCTTCACCGCATTGCCGGGCAGTCCCGCCCAGGCCGTATCGACCACGACATGATCGAAGGTCAGCGTATCGCGCGGCTCGCGCGCGACATTCTGGTCCTTGTCGATCCGGGCATATTGAAGCGGCGCAAGCACAGTCTCGACGCCCCAACCGCTTTCAACGACGGTCACCGCATGTGTCGCGTTCCGTCCCCATGGCACGGCCTTCGCAACGCCCGAAAGTCTTCCGCTTTCGAGCTTGAAATCGCCTTCCATCACGGTAACGACGCCTTCAGGCATCGCAATGCCCGCGCGGCCCAGAATGAAGCCCGCCAGTATTGCTTCAGCCAATGGCGCGGGTGTGGAATGCTCGCCCGCCGCCTTCAACACCACATGCGCATCCTCCCAGTTTGCGCCCGCGCCTTCCTGCGCCTCGGGCACCAGAATGCGCGTCATGCCGTTCTGAACCAGCGCCTCCCAGAGCTCGGCTGGCCACTGGCCCTCCTCCGCCCTCTGGATGACGTCCTTGTTCACATGATCGCCGAGAAGCTTCGCAATGCTGTCGGAGAGGATCGTCTGCAATTCGTTCATGGCGCTCTCCTCAGCGAAGTCCGAGCCCGCGGGCGATGATGCCGCGCAGGATTTCGCGCGTCCCGCCGCGCAGCGAGAAAGAAGGCACGGTCTGCGTCAGGTACCCAAGCACCTGTTCGAGATCGCTGCCGGCGCCGACCGTCGGGGCGATACCAAGCAGCTCATGTGCCTTTACCGGCATGTCCTGCTCGAACACCGCGCCGAGATCCTTCACCACCGATGCTTCAAGCGCTGGATTCTCGCCCTTGTCGAGCATGCCCGCAACCGAGAGCGACATCTGGCGCAGCGTGACAAGATGCGCGACCAGGCGGCCGATCTCGCGCGCACCTTCCGCGCCGCCGCGCTTCTGCAGCTCACGGATCATTTCGACCATCAGCAGGAAGCTCGAAAGATAACGCTCCGGTCCCGACCTCTCGAAGGCGAGTTCCGCTCCCACCTGCGCCCAGCCTGAACCTTCGCTGCCCACAAGCATGCTGTCCGGCACAAAGGCGTCCTGAAACACGACTTCGTTGAAATGCGCGTTGCCGGCAAGGTCCTTGATCGGGCGGATGGTGATGCCATCCGTATTCTTGAGATCGACGAGAAACTGCGTCAGCCCCGCGTGCTTGTCCGGGCTCGTGCGGAAGAGCGCGATCATGTAATGCGCGTGATGTGCGCCTGAGGTCCAGAGCTTCGTGCCGTTGACCCTGTAACCGCCATCGACCTTCTCGGCCTTGGTCCGCGTCGCTGCAAGATCGGAGCCCGAATCCGGTTCGGACATGCCGATGCAGAAATAGCATTCGCCGCGCGCGACCTTCGGCAGAATGAGCTGGCGCTGCTCTTCCGTTCCAAAATTGAGAAGCAGCGGTCCCGACTGCCGGTCGCCGATCCAGTGAGCGCCCACTGGCGCCCCCGCCGCGAGCATTTCCTCCAGAACCACATAACGGTCGAAGGCCGAGCGCTCATGCCCGCCATATTGTTTCGGCCAGCGCATGCCGATCCAGCCCTTCGCGCCCATCTTGCGGCTGAATTCTGGATCGGAGCCGGACCAGGTCTGCGCCCGCGTCACGGCCGGAATGTGCTTGAGCTCCACAGCAAGGAAATCGCGCACTTCCTGCCGGAGCCCCTTGGTCTCCTCCGGCAGTTCGCAAAGATCGAAACGGAATGTCTGCATTCTCTTTTTCTCTTATGTCACGATCGCGGTGGTACCGCCGTCTATCCGCAGATTGAGCGCCATCAGAGCACCCGCGCGGGGGCTTGCAACGAAGGCGACGAGATCGGCCACTTCCGCCGTCGTCGTCACATGGCCCGTCAGGTTGTTCATGAAAACCTTGAGCACATGGGGCTCCACCTCTTCCCATGTCGTGCCCCAGCCCTTCTCATAGCCCTGCGCGAGAAAGCGTTCTTCCACTTCCTTCGTGCGGATGAGGCCGGGGCTGACGATGTTGACGGTGATGCCCGTGCCCGCCAGCTCCTTCGCAAGGCTCACGGTCATCGTCGCGAGCGCACCTTTGGCCGCATAATAATGAGGCATGCGCGCGGCAGGCTCAGTCGACCCGATCGTACCGAGCATGATGACGCGGCCCCAATGCCGCTCCTTCATCGCTGGCACGCAAAGACGCGTCATCCGCACCGCGGAGAGCACATTCTTCTCATAGGCGTCGATCCAGTCCGGCGTTTCCGACCGCGACCAGGAGCCCGCTTCGGCAATGCCATAATTGTTGATCAGAATATCGATGGGCCCGACAGCGGCGGCCGCCGCGTCGCAGGCGGCCTTCGCGCCCTCGTCCGTCGTGATGTCGCCCGCAACGCCAAAGGCCTCGAAGCCCGCAGCGCGGATCTCGGCCACGGCTGCAGCCGCATCACCCTCGCCAAAGCCATGCACAACGACACGCGCGCCTTCAGCCGCAAGGCGCTCGGCAATGACCCGCCCCGTTCCCCGGTTAGAGCCGGTGACGAGCGCCGTCTTGCCTGCGAGTTGAAGATCCATGTGCCTCCCCCGTCTGCCGCCGGATGTCTGGCGGCGTTGTTGGCAGCCATATTTGGCGTGAAGAGGGCCGAGCGGCAAGGGCCGATGCGGATGCAGGCGACAAGCGCCCTGAAAAATCAGAATTCCGCTGCGGCAACCGGCGCCGGCTGCCGTGAACCGAGGATGTGAGGAAAGTTCTGACCGGTATAGACGCCCGCCGCGAAAATGAGCGCGGCGGCAAGCGCGAATCCCAGGGTGCGAAGGAAAGGACGCCTCGGACGGACGTCCGAGAAGATCATCCGGCGCGAGGAAAACATCCTGCGCGATGAGAACAGGCGAGGCCGTGCCATGAAACCCCTTCATCGAAACAAAGTGAAGCAAAGGACTTCACGCGGCTCCCCCGGTCGCGCCCGCCCTTTATAGGGGTTCGGGTGCAGGCCGTCACCCCTCAATGCCGCGGCGGAATTGCCCGACCCCGCATCGATCATTTTCGTGTCATGCCCCCACCCCCGTCAGCGCCAGGTAATGCACGGCCAGCCGCACCTTCCCGCCCGTGAAACTTCCCCCTACAGACGAGACACGCACGGCCGTCGCCCCCCAATAAGTCACCGGCGTGCCGGACGGGCCGATGACCGTGGACCCCGCCGCTACACCGATCCCGTTCCCATAGCGCGATGCATCCGCCGCGACGCCGAGGTTCCAGGAGGTCGCTCCCGCGATCGCGGTGAGAACGCGCCCCGTGATGCCGAGAACAATGGCCCTGTCCGGGATCGTGAACGAAGTGTCGTTATAGGTCCCTGCCGTGATCGTGTGATCGCCCTCGATGATCGCAAGCGTCGTCATGGCTCCATGCGCGCTTACCACGCTCACGCCCGAAGGCTCACGCGCCCATGCGCTTCCCGACCAGTAGACGAACTCGCCCGCGTTTTCGTCAAAGGCGCGCCATCCGGTCTGCGGCGCAAAGAAACGCCACACGCCATCGACAAAAGCGGCGATCGCGCCTGCCGCCGCGCTCCACGTACCGATCGGCGCTGCGGCAACGATATAGCGATCGCCCTCCACAGGCGTGGATGGCGGCGTATTCAGCGCGCGCGACTTCACCGAAAGCTGCACCAACGCATCGAGCGCGCGGAGCCCTTCATTCACCGTCACATGCTTCTGCGCCTGCGCTGCTTCGAGGTAGGGAAGTTTCAGATGCAATGTCTCAGACATGTAGTGTCGCCTCTCTTGCCGTCCCGCGCCCGAATGCGCGGCTCACCTGAGCGACGCGCATGGAAAGCGTGGTGAATGTTGTCGATCCGAAATCCGCGATCTGCATCGCCGCCGTGTAGCTGGCCCCCGCACTCGTCACGTCGAAGCTCCGCATGACAATTCCCCCACTCAGAATATCGAGCGCGTAGCGCTCCTCTTCCTCGCCAAGCGGCACGTCCGTTCCCGCCCAGCCATCGCCACCCATGCGCGTCCGCCGAACCCAGCCGATTGCGATATCGCCACCCGCGTCCCGCGCCGCACGCAGATGCACCGGCGACAAGGGCAGGAGCCCCACACCCTGAAAAACGCGCGCCGCTGTCGCATAGCTCGCATCGTCGATGGGCTTCGACGCCGGGCCCCAGGCCCATATCCTCTCAAGGCCGCGCTCGCCGTCGTTGAAGCCGATCTCGCTCACCGCACCGTCGATCAGCACGAAGCGCGCGCCCGCCGCGAGAGGCGACCGCATCGCCGCCTCGGTCCCTGCCTGTCCGCGCAGAAGCGCCGATAGTTCGTAAGTCTCCGCGGCAACGAGCGCCGCCTCGCGGAACTGGATCACCTCCCAGTCGCCTTCCGGCGTTTCCAGCGCGGCGACATTCGCGCCGCCAAGCACCGCGCTTTCACTCGCGGATGAAAGCGCGCCCGAAACCAGCGCAACGGTCAGCTTCTGCGAATAATCCCAGCGCGACGTGATACCGGCCGCAAGCGCGCTCGTCGTCCGCCCTATCGTCGCCTCACGTGAAATAACCCGGTCGAGCGCAAAGCCCGCGCCCGCGTTCTTCCACAGCGCCACGCCGCCTGGCCATGGGTCGGCCGCCACGGCAATGCGCGGCGCATAGGGCGCTTCCTCGCCAGTCAGCATCGGCAGATCGAGAAACACGGCGAGCGGCACACCATAGCTCGCAGCCGGTGCCGAAGCCCTCGTTCGACGCGGCGCGGCGAGCCGCCCGTAAAGGCTCGCTTCACTCGCCACCGCCCTCGCGTCTCGGCGCTCGCCGTCGGTGAGCGCGGTCAGCCGGTACCGCGCCCTGCGTGACGGCAGAGCCAGTTCCACCACGTCATCCGGATCGAGTGCGAGGAGCGAAGGCGGCAGCTTCAGCGTCGCCACTTCACGTTCGGTCCAGCTTTTCTGAAGCCATATATCGGCAACGCCCTGCGCATCCTCCGCCGTCATCACCATCGGCAAGCTGGCGGACGAAACGCGCTGCGTCGAGACGCCAAGCCTTCGCGCCTCCACCGCCGCCTGCCGATACTCCATCCCGCCGTCGATGAACGAGAGCTTTGCCGAAAGCGGCAGCTCCGTTTCCTGCGCGCGCGTAAGCCTGTAGCCCGCCTCCGCGCTATCGTCCTCGACCGCCAGTTGCTCCGG
>JAJXZC010000617.1 GCA_021780275.1 Pseudomonadota bacterium | reverse complement strand
TTTTCGGAGATCATGTCGAGCGACATTCTCGGCACGCTCGATGTCGAGCGTTATCGCGAATATGCGCGCGACATTCACCGCAGCGGCGAGCATCTGCTCGAAGTCGTCAATGATGTGCTCGATCTTGCGCGCATTGAAGCGGGCCGCACGATCCTGCACGAAGCCGCCTTCACCCCCGAAGACATGGCGCAGGATTGCGCCCACCTGATGGAGGGACGCGCCGCCGCCGCGGGCCTGCGCATCGAAATGGACATCGTGGAGGGCCTGCCGCGGCTCTATGGGGATGAGCGCCTCTGCAAGCAGGTTCTGATCAATCTTCTGTCCAACGCCATCAAGTTCACGCCATCGGGCGGGCTTGTTCGCATCGGGCTGGCCGTTTCGCCCTCCAATGAACTCTGCCTGTCGGTGACGGATAGCGGCATCGGCATTGCGGCGGACGATATACCGAAGCTCATGAAGCCCTTCGTTCAGATTGAAAGCCATCTGTCGCGCCGCTTTCAGGGCACGGGGCTCGGCCTTTCCCTGTGCAGCGAATTCATGCGGCTGCATGGCGGCGCGCTTTCGATCGAAAGCAAACTCGGTCGCGGCACCGTGGTCACGGCCCGGTTTCCTGCCGCCCGTTTCGAGAACAGTGACGCCAATGTGACGGCGCTCGAGCCGCTTCGCGCCGTGAGCCACGAGCGGGCTGCGTCATAACGGGAAATTATTTCCCCCGGCGGCGCTTCTCGACCCGCTATCGTGGGCAGGCCGATACGTAAATTCCCCTATAGGTGGAATACCGGATTTCGCGGCTGCGTTGCGCCCGACATCATGACGAACATCGCCTATTGGAAAACGAAGGGTTCGTCATGTCTATCAACCTGGCACACAGCGGAACGGCATCGAACGGCGCGGTGGTTCACAGGCCATGGCCGGTCATTGTTGGTGGTGCCCTCGCGCGCGGTGCCCGGGCTCGCGGCGCATTTGCCCCTTCGGAAGATTTCCGGTCTCTCGATGAGGTCGGGACGACGGTGACCTTCGCCCGTAACGAAACAATCTTCAACGAAGGCGACAGCGCCAAATATGCCTACAGGCTGGTCAGCGGCGCCGTTCGCCTCTGCAAGCTTCTGGCCGATGGCCGTCGTCAAATCACGGATTTTTATCTCGACGGAGAGATGTTCGGTTTTCTCGATCTCGACAATTACGACTTCAGTGCCGAGGCAATTACGAAGGTCATCCTGGTCCGCTATCCTCGTTCCCATGTGCGGCGCATCGAGGAAGAGGACGATGCCTTCCGGCGTGAAATGACGAGCATGCTTCATCAGCGTCTGTCGCGGACGCATATGCTGCTCGTCATGCTCGGCCGCCAGACGGTGAAGGAGCGGATCGCCTCCTTCCTGATCCAGATGGCCGAACGGCTCGACGGTGTGGCTGAAGACAGCGCCTCCATCGATCTGCCCATGGGACGTCAGGACATCGCGGATTATCTCGGCCTGACCATCGAGACGGTTTGCCGGGCGCTGAGCGAGTTGAAGCGGGCGGGCGTCATCGCCGTTCCGACCACGCATCAAATTGTTGTCAATGACATTGAGACGCTTCGCGCTATTATCGACGGCGACAACTGATTTCTCGTTCTGCGGAGATTGTTATGCGTGTGAGGATGTTGGGCCTGATGGCGGCCGGCGTCGCCGTGGCGGTTGTCGTCGCGGGCTATGCCTGGTGGCAATGGTCCCATCCCGGTCTCCCGGACGGAATCGCTGAAACCAATGGCCGCATCGAGGCCGAGCAGGTTCAGGTCGCCGCCAAAGCCCCCGGACGCGTCATGGAGGTTCTCGCCGAGGAGGGAGACTTCGTGAAGGCGGGCGCCGTTCTCGCGAAGATGGATACGCGCGACACCGAGGCGCAGCTCCTGCAAGCCAAGGCGCAACTTGTAGCCGCGCAGCGCGCGAAGGAAGAGGCCGTCGCCGCAGTCGTGCAGCGCGACGCGCAGCGCACGCTTTATCGCCGTCAGTTCAGCCGCACCGCTCGCCTGAACAAGTCGGGCTACTCGTCGAACGACCAGTTGGACCAGTCGCGCGCGCAGCGCGATGCCGGCGACGCCGCCTATAATGCCGCGGTCGCGGGCGTCAATCAGGCCGATGCGGCAATCGACGCCGCCAAGGCTACCGTCAAGCAGATCGAGACCGTGCTCGAAGACGCCGTTCTCGTGGCGCCACGCTCGGGTCGCGTTCAGTACAAGCTCATCCAGCCCGGCGAAGTCGTGGGCGCTGGAACGGCAATCCTTACGCTTCTCGATGTCTCGGACGTCTACATGACGGTTTTCCTTCCGGCAAAAATGGCGGGCGGCATGAGGCTCGGCGACGATGCGCGTCTCGTGCTCGACCCGGCTCCGCAATATGTCGTTCCGGCGAACGTCACCTTCGTGGCCGCAGATGCCCAGTTCACGCCGAAATCCGTCGAAACGGCGGATGAGCGCGAGAAGCTGATGTTTCGCATCAAGCTCAACATCAATCGGGACCTGCTGACGCGCTATGCCGCCGTCGTGAAGACGGGCGTGCGCGGTGTCGCCTATGTCCGCTATAAGCAGGGTGTCGAGTGGCCCGCCACGCTTGCTGTGAAGCTCCCAGATGAGCCCCGCTGACAAAGAGTTCGCTGTTGAAATCCGGTCGCTGAAGCAGCGTTATGCACGCGTCGCCGCGGTTGACGATGTGACGGTGCAGATTCCGGCCGGGATCATGGCCGGTCTGATCGGTCCCGACGGCGTCGGCAAGTCGACGCTGCTCGCCATCATTTCCGGCGTGCGCAAGATCCAGCAGGGTGAAGTCAGGGCGCTGGGCGGCGACATGGCCGACCGCATCCATCGCAGCAACTGCCACAAGCGCATCGCCTATATGCCGCAAGGCCTCGGGCGCAATCTCTATCCGACGCTTTCCGTCTTCGAGAATCTCGACTTCTTCGGGCGCCTCTTCGGTCAGAACAAGGCCGAGCGCGAAAGGCGCATCGCCGAGCTTCTGAAAGCGACGGGGCTTGACCCTTTCCCCGACCGGCCTGCGGGCAAACTTTCAGGCGGCATGAAGCAGAAGCTCGCGCTTTGCTGCGCGCTCATCCACGACCCCGATCTTCTCATTCTCGACGAGCCGACGACCGGCGTCGATCCGCTGTCGCGCCGCCAGTTCTGGGAGCTGATCGATCGCATGCGCGCGCGCCGACCCGGCATGAGCGTCGTCGTCGCCACCGCCTATATGGAAGAGGCCGACAGGTTCGACTGGCTGGCGGCGATGAACGCCGGCAAACTGATCGGGCAGGGCAGTCCCGCCGAATTGAAGGCGCAGACCGGAAAGGACACGCTTGAAGCGGCCTTCATCGCCCTTCTGCCGGAGCAGTTGCGCAAGCTGCACGTTCCGGTCGTGGTGCCGCCCCGCACCCTTGGCGACGGAGAGCCGGCGATCGAAGCGACGGATCTCACCTGCCGTTTCGGCGATTTCGTCGCCGTCGATCATGTGAGCTTTTCCATCGAGCGCGGGGAGATCTTCGGGTTCTTGGGCTCGAACGGTTGCGGCAAGACGACGACCATGAAAATGCTCACCGGTCTTCTGCCTACGACGGAGGGATCGGCGCGGCTTCTGGGCGAGCCACTCGATGCGCGGGACATGGAGACGCGCAGGCGCGTCGGTTACATGTCGCAATCCTTTTCGCTCTATGGCGAATTGAGCGTCCGCCAGAATCTCGATCTGCACGCCAGGCTTTTCGAGCTTCCGCGCAGTGAAGTCGGCCCGCGCGTCGAGGAGATGCTGGAGCGTTTCGACCTTGCGGACGTCGCCGACGAGATGCCGGAAAAGCTGCCTCTCGGTATCCGCCAGCGTTTGCAACTCGCGGTCGCCGTCGTCCACAGGCCGGAGGTTCTGATCCTCGACGAGCCGACTTCCGGCGTCGATCCGATCATGCGCGACCAGTTCTGGCGCTAC
>JAJXZC010000671.1 GCA_021780275.1 Pseudomonadota bacterium | reverse complement strand
AGCTTTTCCGACTCGATCGAAACATAGCGAGGCATTGAAGGCGCATCGGCAAGCGACCGCAGCGCCAGAAAGTCGTTGCCCTCAATGTCGATCTTGCAATAGAGCGGAACGCCGAATTTGGCCATGACATCAACGAGCTTCTCGGCTTCGACCTTGATCTCGCGCACATTCTGTCCCGGCCTCAGGGCGTTGTTGCGCTCGACCCAGCTCTTGTTTGCCGTACTCCATACGGACACGTCGTCATTCACGTAAAAGCTTATCGGTTCGCTCGTGTCGGAGATCGCGCAGTTCAATATGCGCAGCTTGTTTTCGGCGACATAGGATGAGAACTTTTCTCCTATCAGCCTGCAATTGTCCGGGACCGCGTCGATCGCGACGACGTCGAACCCCTTTTTCAAATAAAATTCCGTGTCCTCGCCGTGATGGGCGCCAACGTCATAAATCAGCCGGTCATTGATGTTCTGCACGGGGAACCCTTCAGATGCGAGTTAGGCGGATCATATGCCACTCGCCATCATGTCCGCGCCGCTCGACCTATCCAGATTTGTACCCATCCCGGAGGATTGCTTCGCTGCCTGTCTCAAGGCATCCAATGGCTCATGAAGAAACGTCGTCTGTCTCTGCGGAACTGCGTCGCGAAGGGTTCTCCATCCAGCCTCACGGCTGGCTTTCCCCCGGTGCTGTCGAGCACCTTCACCGCCGCCGCAATCGCGTCGCGCGCATGGTGTGAATTGGCCAGACGTTGTGCGGACCAGTGTTCGGTCAGGTCGCCGATCATGGGGTTGGTGTTGATCTCGTAGATCTGGGGTCGTCCGCCCAGGATGCCGAAATCCGCACGGCCATAATCGATGCCCGCAGCCTGGAAAGCCGACATCAGATGCTGCTCATGGGGGTTATTCCGCAGAAGTTCCGCTTCTTCGTCATATTGCTGCGCCTCGGCCACTGGCGCTCCATATTTGGCAATCCAGTCGAGACTGTGCACTGACAGCGCGGGAACGATCGCATCGCCGACCCGATAGGCTGCAAGCTTGCGAAAGATACCGGTGCTCGTCGGCTCGGCGGCGTATTCAACAAAATGTAGATCGCTCAAGGGGTGCCCAGCCGCGAGCGCCCCTTCCAATGCAAGCCGCGCCTCCTCCGGCGTGTGCAGGAGCCCCGCCAGCACGCCGCGATGCGCGGCCTGGGTCCTCAGGAACACGGGGAAGCGATCCGGCGTCTCGTCCAGATCGGGGCTCCAGCTGCTGAA
This sequence comes from Pseudomonadota bacterium, assembly GCA_021780275.1. The sequence goes on along the minus strand of JAJXZC010000671.1, from coordinate 2,699 downwards.
GCCGTTGATTTTCCTGCGGTGCATTAGTTGCAGGAAAGCGTGGCGGCGGCGAAATCGTCCGGGATCGTTGAGCACCCGGCAGCCCGCGCCTTCAAGCGCGCGGAATGCCTTGGCCGCCAGCTCCAGCTCCCAGGGGCTCAGCCGATCGAAGTCGGTGAATATGTAAGTGGCGTGAGGAAGAAGCCGTTTTCTGAACAGTTTCCAATATGAGAAGCGCTGAACGATGCTCGGGCTGCACCAGCCCACGAGGGCGGCGTGAGTGTATTTATGCGGTTCCGTCGTGACGATGACGATCAAATGAGTGGTCTCCGCGGCGCGAACATGACGCCGGAGGATTGCCTAATCAGGGAAGTAATGTTAAAAATTTTTCATGTTCGCAATTAATGGAGGACAAAATGCAGGTCAAACTTCAGCTCACGAAGCTTCTTGGCTTTCGCATTCTGGTCGCCGCGGGCGAGTCTGTCACCAGCGGCAAGATCGGTGAAAAGATCGGTGGCAAGCCGGGCATCAAGGTCGGCATGAAGCCCACCATGTGATGTAAAATCATAACGCTCTTTCGTCGGTCTCTGCCAATCTTCATCCGTTTCGCTTTTTCGGGATAGTCGGATGAAAGCGTTTCACGCGTTCGAGCCGGACGCCGATCGTGCGGTTGCGCTCGACCGCAGAATGCATCTGGGGCTGGCCGACAGCCTGCAGCATATTTCAGAACAGCTTGCCGGTATCCCCGGTTTCGATATCGCCGCGCTCGGAGCGGTTATTTCGAAGCTGAGAAGCGGCGTCCGGTTTTCACCGGGTATTTTCGGCTGGTATTACGAACTGGTTCTCGCGCTGCTCGACGAGCAGGAGGAGAAAGCCTCCCACGCCTTCGGAAATATCCTGACCTCGAAGCCGGCCGGAGCAGGCTTCGTCGTCCGTGCAATGGCGCCATCGGCGGTGGATGCGGAATGCGATCTTTATCGCCGGCGCATCGGCTCCGAGATGACGGATCTCTTTCAACCACCAGCCCCTGAGGCCGTCGAGAATTTCGGGGAGCGGTTCGACGCAGGCTATGCGCTTCTTAGCGATGCGCTTCCAGAGCTTGCGGGAGAAATCCGGGCGCTGGTTCGCGAGGTCGTTCTGGCGACGAGCCCGGATGCCGCGCCATTCCAGTTCGACGGCGCGTCGGCCTATCAGCTCTGGGGTCTTCTCTTTCTCAATCCGAAATTTCACCCGACGCCGGTCGCGGTGGCGGAAGTGCTGGCGCATGAATCTGCGCATTCGCTGCTTTTCGGGTTCACCTATGACGAGCCGTTGGTCTTCAACGATGACGACGAACTCTATTCCTCGCCGTTGCGCCTCGACCCCCGTCCGATGGACGGCATCTACCACGCAACCTATGTGTCGGCGCGCATGCATTGGGCCATGACGCGGCTTGCCGCCAGTCCGCTGCTGGACGAGGAAATGCGAGAGACGGCGATAAAGGCCGCCGCTTCGGACATGGAGAATTTCGAGAAGGGCTATGAGACTGTCGCCAGGCATGGCCGCCTCTCGGCAACCGGCGAGGCCCTGATGGCGGGTGCAAGGGCCTATATATCGGAGCAGCGCGCGGGCTGACGGCGTTTGTCGAGCCCGGCGCCGGGGGATATGCCCGGCAGAAGGCCGGTCCTTTCTTTATGGACATACAAGGTGCTGCATCCGCCGCGCGGCGGATTTAACATCTGCTCACTCGCAGGTTCCGGCTGGCGCCAGACGGCCCGTTGGGTATCCTTGCGAGGACCAGAGGCAAACACTTTGAAAGCGCGGCTGACCGGAAATGTCCATTGAACTCATGATCACTGTGGCGGCTTTCCTGGGCGCGGGGGCGATTGCGGGCTTTTCGCTGCTGCGCGCCGGCCGGCCCGCCGATCCGCTCAAGGTTCGGCTCATCGACTATAATTATGTCGCCATTTTCGCAGTCGCGATCATGCTGGTCATCGGCGCCCATCTCATGACGCTCATCGCGGGCCACCCGGTCACGGGCAGGCGTTTTGGCTGAAAAAAGCCGGTCGAGGTCCCTGCCGCTTCGCTGACCCGGCATCTTGCGGCTTGTCATTCGGTAGGAAGCGTTGCATAGAGCCAGCGCATCGCAATCCGAGTGGAGCGGAGTTCCCGCCATGAGCCAAGCCTGTCCCTGCCAGTCCGGCAAAACCCTTGCCGAATGCTGCGGCCCCTATCTCTCCGGCGCGGCCCTGCCGCCCACGGCGGAAGCCCTGATGCGCTCGCGCTATTCGGCCTTTGCGACGGCGAATGTCGATTACCTCGAAGAGACGCTGATGCCCGGCACGCGGGACGATTTCGACCGCGAGGGCGCGACGCGCTGGGCGACCTCAAGCGAGTGGCCTGGCCTCCAGATTCGCTCCGTCGAGGCGGGCGGCGAGGGCGATACCGATGGCTATGTCGAATTCGTGGCTCTCTTCCGCCAGAACGGTCAGGATCAGGTCCATCACGAGACCGGCCATTTCGGCAAGAAGGATGGCCGCTGGTATTACATCGACGGCGTTGGCGGCATGCGCCCGCGCCGCGTCGAGAAGGTCGGCCGCAACGACCCATGCACCTGCGGTTCGGGCAAGAAATACAAGAAGTGCTGCGGGCTGGCCGCCTGATCCCGTCTCGGTAAACAATTTGGAAAGAGGCGGCGTCTAGTCTCGTCCCGTGCCGCGCATCATGCGGCGACGCGGGAG
>JAJXZC010000456.1:3325-3948 GCA_021780275.1 Pseudomonadota bacterium | reverse complement strand
CTCGGACCAGGACGAAAACGCCAACGTGCAACGCCTGCGCACGCTCGGCGTCCGCGTAATGGTCGGCCATGAAGGCAGGAACATATTCGACGAAACAGGCGCCCTGCCTTCGGTCGTCGTCAAATCGACGGCGGTGAAGACCTCGAACCCTGAAATCACCGCCGCGCACCACAACGAAGTACCGGTCATTCCGCGCGTCGAGTTGCTGGCCGAGCTGATGCGCTCGAAATGGTGCATCAACATCTCCGGCACGCACGGCAAGACGACGACGACCTCGATCATCGGCCATGTGCTGGAAAAAACCGGCCTCGACCCGACCGTCATCAACGGCGGAATCATCAACGCCTACGGCACCAACACGCGCATGGGCAAGGGCCCGTGGATGGTGGTCGAGGCGGATGAAAGCGACGGCACTTTCGCCCACCTGCCCTCGATCGCCTCGATCATCACCAATATCGATCCGGAACATCTCGACTATTACAAGACTTTCGAAAAACTGAAGGAAGCTTTCGTTGCCTACGCGCACAACCTGCCGTTTTACGGCTTCGTCGTCGCCTGCATCGATCATCCGGTCGTGGCGGAGCTGTTGCCGCAATTCCAGCGTAAAACAATCACCAATGGTT
>JAJXZC010000456.1:2134-3315 GCA_021780275.1 Pseudomonadota bacterium | reverse complement strand
TGAAAAGGCGGACATCCGCGCCGTCAAGGTGCAAACGACGCCCGAAGGCCTCGTTTTCGACATAGCGTTCAGCCCGCACATGACGCATTTCAAAAAAGCGGTCGAAGGCGTAAAATTGCCGATGTTCGGGCCGCACAACGTGCTTAACGCGCTGACCAGCTTCGCCGTCGGCCACGAGCTGGGGATCGAACCCGGAAAAATCGTCGCTGCGCTGGCGCAGTTCTCTGGCGTGCGCCGCCGTTTCACCACCACGGGCATCGTGGGCGGCGTCACCATCATCGACGATTACGGCCACCATCCGGCGGAAATCGCGGCGACGCTCAAAGCCGCGCGCGACGCCGCCAGCGGCAAAAGCGCAAAAGAAGGACAGGGTCGCGTCATCGCCGTCATGCAACCGCACCGCTACACGCGCCTTGCCTCATTATTTGAAAGGTTCTGCGGCTGCTTCGCCGACGCGGACGAAGTGATCATCGCGGACGTCTACGCCGCCGGAGAAGACCCGATCAGCGGCGTCAACAAAGAGGCTTTGGTCAGCGGCATCCGCAAGAACGGCAAGGACAAAGTCCATGCGCTGGAAAACCCGCAGGCGCTCGCCCCACTGGTCCACAAGATCGCCAAACCGGGAGATTTCGTCATCTGTCTTGGCGCAGGCAACATCACCCAGTGGGCGCAGGCCTTGCCCAAGGAACTCGAACAGCTTGCCGGAAGCGCGCCCAAAACCGCCAACGGCGATTGAATATCATGCCTCTTCCCAAACTTCCCGCAGATAAAATCCCCAGCGTCCGCGGACGACTGACCTATGACGCCCCGCTCGGGCAACAGACCTGGTTCGGGGTCGGCGGCCCCGCGGAAGTTCTGTTCAAGCCCGCCGATAAACAGGATTTGATCGACTTCGTTAAAAACTGCCCCCGCGACGTGCCGATCACTATCATCGGCGTCGCCTCGAACCTGATCATCCGCGACGGCGGCATTCCCGGCGTCGTCATCCGCCTCGGCCGCGATTTCGCCGAGATCAAGGCCGAGGACGCGAAAATCACCGCAGGCGCGGCGGCACTCGACATGAACGTCGCGCTGGCGGCGGCGCGCGCGTCGATCGCGGGGCTGGAATTTCTCAGCGGCATTCCCGGCACCATCGGCGGCGCATTGCGCATGAACGCCGGATCTTACGGGCGCGAGACGAA
>JAJXZC010000456.1:0-2124 GCA_021780275.1 Pseudomonadota bacterium | reverse complement strand
CTGGTGTCGGCAGACGTGCTCTTCCGCGACGGCACGGTCAAAACCATAACGGCGGCGGAGATGGACATGACCTACCGCCACAATAGCCTTTCCGACGACGTGATCTTCCTCGGCGCGACGTTGCAGGGCGAAGCGGGCGATCCGGACGCGATCACCGCGAAAATCGACGAAATCAAGACAAAGCGCGCCGAAAGCCAACCCATCCGCTCCAAAACCGGCGGCTCGACTTTTGCAAACCCCCCCGCGCCGGAAGGCGCAGATCAAAAAGACTACGGCAAGGCCTGGCAGCTGATCGACGCCGCGGGTTGCCGCGGACTCAAAATCGGCGGCGCGCAAATGTCGGAGATGCACGCCAACTTCATGATCAACACCGGCGGCGCGACGGCGGCCGATCTTGAGCGGCTCGGAGAAGAAGTGCGCGAAAAAGTTTACGCGCACAGCGGTGTTATGCTACGATGGGAAATCAGGCGCATCGGCGTGCCATTGGCGCAAGATGTCGATATCGCCGCGCTGGCGCAAAAGGAAAATTCCTGACATGAAAACAGTAGCCGTATTGATGGGAGGGTGGTCGAGCGAACGCGAAGTCTCCCTCACCAGCGGCAGGGCCTGCGCGAAAGCTTTGCGCGAGAAAGGCTATAATGTTCGGGAAATCGACGTCAAACGCGACCTGAAAGATCTCACCACGCAACTGACGCCAAAACCCGACGTCGCCTTCAATGCCCTGCATGGGCGTGGCGGCGAAGATGGTTGCATTCAGGGCGTTTTGGAAATTCTCAATATCCCTTACACGCATTCCGCGCCGCTGGCCTCCGCTCTCGCCATGGACAAGCAAAAAGCCATCGAAGTTTTAAAGCCCATGGGCATGCCGTGCCCCGAAGGGCAACTCATCCACATCGACGACCTGCGCAAAGGCCATATCCCGTTCAAACCGCCCTATGTCGTCAAGCCCAACAACGAAGGCTCGAGCGTCGGCGTCTACATTATAAAAGAAGGCGACAACAAGCCGCCCGCGGGTCTTGATAGCTGGCCTTACGGGCCTTACGCGCTGGTCGAACAATATATCCCCGGCAAGGAACTCTCTGTCGCCGTGGTCGGCGCGCGCGGAGAAAAAGCCCGCGCTCTGACCGTTACGGAAATCATATCCAATCATTCTTCTTTTTACGATTACGACGCGAAATACGCCGCGGGCGGCTCCAACCACGTGCTTCCCGCGCCGATCAATCCGGACGTTTTCAACGAGACGATGCGCCTCGCCGCCTTTGCACACGAAAAATTAGGATGCACGGGTGTCACGCGCTCTGATTTCAGGTATAATGACAATGAGCCGGGTCTCTCCGGCCTGTACTATTTGGAGACGAATACACAGCCTGGGATGACGCCGACGTCGTTGGTGCCCGAACAGGCGGCTCATATGGGGATGAGCTTTGGGGAACTGGTTGCGTGGCTGGTGGAAAACGCCAGCGTCCACACTTAAAAAGGACCGCAGCCAATAAGGACGCGAGATATGCGTCCGGCTACAGATGGGGTTTGGGAGTTGAGGCTTTTTAAAAAGAAAAAGGGCTCGCAGGCGCGGCGCAATGCGCGGCGGTGGCTGTTGCAGGCACGCAAATATGCCTTGCTGACGGCGCTTGCAGGGCTTGTCGGCGGCGGCGCGTTTGAGATATGGCACGCCCACGCCTTGCAAAAAGGCGAAAAATGGCTTGTCGCCGGGGCGCTGGCGCGCTCGGCACACGCAGGCTTTGTCGTCAGGGACATCGTCGTCACGGGACACCGCAACACGCCGAACGCGACGCTACTCGCCAGCCTCGGCGTCAAGGCGGGCATGCCGCTCTTTGCCGTCAATATCGCCGCGGCGGAACAATCTCTTCTCGGCGTTTCCTGGATCAAGAGCGCGATCGTCTCGCGCCGCCTGCCCGACACGATCGTCGTCGCGTTGCAGGAACGCACGCCCGTTGCTCTCTGGCAGCATGACGGAACGATCTCGCTGATCAACAAGGACGGCATCGTCCTCAAAACCGACAATCTCGAAAAATGGCAAAACCTGCCGCTGGTCGTCGGCAAAGGCGCGGAAACCAGCGTTGCCGAACTGCTGACCACGCTGAACGCCGTGCCGGGGATCGCAAG
>JAJXZC010000487.1 GCA_021780275.1 Pseudomonadota bacterium | reverse complement strand
GCGGCTTCGGACGCACGGGCAACTGGTTCGGCTCGCAGACCTATGGCATCGAGCCCGACATGATCAACATGGCGAAAGGCCTCTCGTCCGGCTATCAGCCGATTGCCGCCGTGGGCCTCGGCGGCCGCGTGGGCGACGCGATTTTCAACTCCGACGAGGAGTGGTCGCACGGCTTCACCTACTCCGGCCACCCCGTCGCCTGCGCCGTGGCGCTCGCCAATCTCGAAGTGATGCAGAAGGAGCATCTGGTCGAGAAGGTAGGCGGCGCGATCGGCGCCTATTTCCAGAAGAAGCTCGCCGAACTCGGCGATCATCCGCTGGTCGGCGAGACTCGCGGCGTGGGCCTTCTCGGCGCGATCGAACTGGTGAAGAACAAGGCGACGCGCGAGAAATATCCCTCGGAACTCGATGTCGGCTATCGCTGCCGCGTCCATTGCTTCGACAATGGCCTCGTCATGCGCGCCATCGGCGACACCATGGTTCTGAGCCCGCCGCTGGTCGTTTCCGAGAGCGAGATCGACGAGATTTTCCACCTCGCCCGCAAGTGCATCGACCTCATCGCCAGGGATCTCGGCGTCCTCTGAGCGGATCGCTTGCGGTTATTTAATCTGCGGCAATTTGGCACATCCAACTGCCAGATTGCCGCAAACCTATGTAATCCCTAGCGATTTCCCCCATTACGGGTTCGTCTGGCTGACACTGCAAGTTCATGGACCGCGCCATTGAACTCTTGGGGTCCGGGACATATTTATTTTCGCATGAGGGCCGAGCAATAAGCCCTGCCGGACGACCTGCCCCCCGCTCGTCTGGTGAGGTGCTCTGGCCCCAGGGCGCCGGATTCTTCCCCTCCCGGCGCCAAGCGCAGAAGAAGCGCGGTTGCGCCCCGTCATCCCCCCTGACGGGGCGCAACTATTTTGCGAGCCCGTCCAATTCCAACTTTGACGGGACGCAACTTTTTTCAGCACCTCATACAGAGCGCAAATTTTTCGCCGGGTGCTGTATAAGACCCTCTGAATTCATCGAATAAACGCGCGATCAGCGCTGACCCGCCGGGGCTTCCATGCAGGATGACGACGACGAGCCGCATATCACGCTGAGCGACGAGGATCTCGACGCCCTCGAAGAGGAAGTGCCGCTGTTGCGGGGCGTACGCCTCTTCGCGGAGGAAGCCGCCGAGCTTCCCTGGTTTACGGCGCTTGGCGAACCCCTCGACCGCGAAGTGAAGCGGCTCGCCCGCGATTATCTCGACGCGCTCGGCTTTCCGGATGTCGAACCTGCCCGCATCGCAAGCTGGGAAGACGCGGCGGATGCCGCCGCCAATATGGATTTCGACACGGCGCAATGGGAGGCCGAGGAGCAGCTTCGCGCCGGGCTTGCGAGCGACGCTCTCGACGCCATTTCCGAGGAAGCTCTCACCATCGCGCTAACCCATGTGACCGCGATTCTCGGCGGGCGGCTCGGCGCCGCCGTGCGTGAAGCGGCCGCCTTTGGCGAGATCGACGACGAGTCGCTGATGGATGCCGCCGCAGGCGCCGCCGTGCAGGCCGCGCACAATGCAGCGCTGGCGCTCATCGCAGGCGCGGAGGAAGATCATCCTTTCCGCGCCAAATTCGCGCTCTTCGCGCGGGGACGCTGGCCGATCGGCGTCGCCGGCCTCACACTCAATATTTTCTGAAAGCAGCCCGAACGTGAATTTCAAGCTCGCCACCTGGAATATCAACTCCGTCCGTCTGCGGATTAACCTCGTCGAGAAGCTTCTTGCCGAACACCAGCCAGATGTGCTTTGCCTTCAGGAAATCAAATGCGTCAACGACGCCTTTCCGCTGAAGGATATCCGCAAGGCGGGCTATGAGCATGTCGCGATCAACGGCCAGAAGGGCTATCACGGCGTCGCTATCGTCAGCCGCATTCCCTTCAAGAAGACCGAGGCGAAGGAGTTCTGCGGCAAGGGCGACGCGCGCCACATTTCGGTCGATCTCGACGTGCCGGGCGGGTTGCAGATCCACAATTTCTACGTACCCGCGGGCGGCGACGAGCCTGATCCGGAAATCAACGAGAAGTTCGCGCACAAGCTCGCCTTCATGCGCGAAATGACGGAATGGTATGGCGGGCTGAAGAAGAAGAGCGAGAACCGCATGGTTCTCGTCGGCGATCTCAATGTCGCGCCGCTTGAACACGATGTCTGGTCGCACAAGCAGTTGCTCAAGGTCGTCAGCCACACGCCCGTCGAGGTCGATCTGATGAACGAGCTCATCGCCTCGCATGACTGGGTGGACGTGATGCGGCGCTTCGTGCCCGCCGACGAGAAGCTCTATTCCTGGTGGAGCTACCGCGCCAAGGATTGGGACGCCGCCGATCGCGGCCGCAGGCTCGACCACATCTGGGTCACGCCCGCGCTCGAAGATGCGCCACAATCGATGCAGGTCTTGCGGGAAGCGAGGGGGTGGGAGCGGGCATCTGACCACGTGCCCGTGATCGCGACCATGAAGCTTTAGCTGGGGGGCCAGCTCGGGGGTAAAGCTTTGGGGCAGTCATGCCCGCTCCTGGGCTCCTCCTAATGCAGCGGTTCGACGGATCGTCCGACTGTTCTTGATTAGGGCAGCTACCCTACTCTAGGGTGTTGACCCTAGGGTTGCAAGAGCCCACCATTGCCCCAACCCGCAAGAATTTGCGATCCTCATCCCCAGGAATCGGGCGCCGCCGGCCCAGGCGGGACCAGAAAAGCGCGAGAATCCGCCGACATGGCACCCAAGACCCCGGCCCCCAAGACCAAGGACCGAATCCTCATCGCAAGCCTCCGCCTGTTCAACGAGAACGGCTATGACACGGTGACGACGGCACGGATCGCGGAAGAGGTCGGCATTTCCGAGGGCAACCTCTGGTACCATTTCCGCACCAAGAAGGACCTCGTCCAGGCGCATCAGCATTCGCTCATCCGCGGCATCGACGCGCGGCTGGCGATTCCGTCGACGCCCGAAACGGTGCTCGACGCCTATGTGCTTTTCAACCGGATGGTCTTCGAGGAAGTCTGGGAATATCAGTTCCTCTATCGCGACCACGCCGAATATGGCCGCACCTCCCCCGAGCTCGAAGGCAAGGTGAGCCGCGTTTATGAACTGACGACGGCCATGCTGGAGAAGATGTTCCGCCACATGATCGCGGCGGGCCACCTCTCGATGCCGGACGAGGAACTCGGGCCGCTCGCCGACAATGTGTGGATGGTGATCCGCTACTGGCCGAGCTTCCTGCGCGAGACGCGTCATGTGGTGAAGCTTGACAAGCAGTCGCTCAATGCAGGCGTCCGCCATCACTTTGCGCTTTTCGAAACGCATCTGACGGCGAAGGCGCGCGCCTATCTGGACGCCCACGCCTACAGCTGACGCAGCCCTTATTCGGCGGGCTTTTCCTTGCGCTTCAGCGTCACGAAAGTCGCCGTGGAACTGCCCGTCGCGAGCAGCGTTCCGTCCTCGGCCAGCAACTCGCCTTCGATGAAGCCAACCGATTTTCCGCGCTTGATGACGCGGCCCCGGCCAATGATGCGGCCCGGACGCGCGGCATTGAGCATCGAGACCTTGAGTTCCAATGTCGGGCTGATCTGGCCCCATTCGAGGTCGAGGCCGATCGCGAGGCTCATCACATCGTCGAGCATGGCCGCGACCATGCCGCCCTGAATGCCGCCCCACATGTTGCAGAGTTCGGGCCCGGCATTGAAGGCCACCTCGACGGTCCGTGCCTCCTGATCGGCCGCAATGATCTCGAGGCCGAGATAGCGGCTCGCCGGCGCCATGCGCTTGAACACGGCCTGAATATTGGGCGGCCAGATCTTCGCGGTATCTGCCTTGCCGTCCGCCGCCTCGTCCACCGTGCCGCTCATCCCGATCTCCCCTATGTCCTGTTCTTCTGATCCATGTCGCGGCTCAATTCGGCGATCTCACGGCCCACCGCATC
>JAJXZC010000529.1 GCA_021780275.1 Pseudomonadota bacterium | reverse complement strand
GCGAGCGGCGAAGCGGCGGTGCAGGCCGTCCTCGCCCGCCTCAAAGACCACGGCTACCTCAACGATCAGTCCTTTGCCGAAACCTACACCCGGCTGCGCCAGGAGAACGAGAAGTTGGGCGCGCGCCGCGTGCGCCAGGATCTGCGCCAGAAGGGCGTCCGCGCCGAGGTCGTTGAGGAGGCGGTCGCCGCCCGCTATGGCGAGAGTGACGAAGAAACTCTGGCGCGCGAGCACCTGGAGCGCAAGCGCATCAGGAAGCCCGAAAACGAGAAAGAGGCCGCGCGCGTCATGCGGCGGCTGGTGGCAGCAGGCTTCTCTACCGGAACGATCTACAAGATCCTGCGCCGCTGGGATGTGGACGAGGAGACGCTGGCCGGGATCGAGAGTCTGGAAGCCGAAGCGCACGAGGAGTGAAGCTGAAGGGTCAACGGGTCGCCGATCGGCGCGCCAGCGCTGGGCTGCCCCACCGCAGGTGGTTACACTAAAAGAGCCATGCAAAATCGCTCGGGAAATGAGATACGAGAGCTGTTTCTGCGCTTTTTCGAGTCGAAGGGGCACCGCCGTGTGCACTCTTCCTCGCTGGTGCCTGCCAACGACCCCACGCTTCTGTTCACGAATGCGGGAATGAACCAGTTCAAGGATCTCTTCCTTGGCGCGGAGAAGCGCGCCTACTCGCGCGCGACCACCTCGCAAAAGTGCGTCCGCGCCGGCGGCAAGCACAACGACCTCGAAAACGTCGGCTTCACCCGCCGCCATCACACCTTCTTCGAGATGCTCGGCAACTTCAGCTTCGGCGACTACTTCAAGCGCGAGGCCATCGCCTACGCTTGGGAGCTCATCACCAGCCCCGAGTGGTTCAACATTCCAAAAGATCGTTTGTACGTCACCATCTTCGAGGGCGACCCAGCCAACAACGTCCCGCGCGACGACGAAGCCGAAAAATTCTGGATTGAGGTTGGCGTTCCCAAAGACCGCATCCACCAGTACGGCCTCAAGGACAACTTCTGGCAGATGGGCGAAACCGGCCCCTGCGGCCCCTGCTCCGAAATCTTTTACGACATGGGACTCGAAGCCGCCACCGAGCCCGGCGTCGATAAGCCCTTCGGGCAAGACGATGCGCGCTACGTCGAAATCTGGAACCTCGTCTTCATGCAATTCGACCGCTCGGCCGTCGTCGATGAAAAAACCAAAGCCACAACCTACAAGCTCACCCCGCTGCCCAAGCCCTCCATCGACACTGGCATGGGCCTCGAGCGCATCGCGGCTGTTTTGCAAGGCAAGCTCTCGAACTTTGAAACCGACCTCTTCACGCCGCTCATCGTGCGCGCCGCAGAACTCACCGGCGTCAACAACGACCTCCAAAACGCCAGCCTCCGCATCATCGCCGACCACGCCCGCGCCGCAACCTTCCTCATCAGCGACGGCGTCCTGCCCTCGAACGAGGGCCGTGGCTACGTCCTGCGCAAAATCCTCCGCCGCGGAATCCGCCACGGCCGCTTGCTCGGTCAGGAACAGCCCTTCCTCAACCAGATGGTCTTCGCCGTCCGCGACCTCATGCAGGGCGCATATCCCGAACTCATCGACTCCGCCGACCGCGTCAGCAAAGTCGTCCTCGCCGAAGAGAAACAATTTGACCGCGTTCTCAAGATCGGCCTCAATCGCCTCAATGAAGAATTGAAATCCGGCTTTAACGGCGAAAAGGCCTTCCATCTCTACGAAACCTTCGGTCTGCCGCTCGACTTCATGGTCGATGCCGCGCGCGATGCCGGCGTTGCCTTCGACGAAGCCGGCTTCGAAGCCGCCAAAGAAGCCGAGCAGGCCCGCGCACGCGCCAGTTGGAAAGGCGGCTCGCAAAAAACCGCCTCGCCCGCATTCCGCGACCTCGCCAAAACAGAATTCCTCGGCTACCGCCAGCTCGACGCGCACGACTGCAAAGTCCTCGCCATCGTCAAAGATGGCGTAGGCACACCCGCCGCCAAGGCTGGCGATGAAGTCGAAGTCGTTCTCGACCACACAACCTTCTACGCCGACTCCGGCGGTCAGGTTGGCGACACCGGCCGTTTCACTTCAACCGACGGCAACACCGTCGTCGCTGATATCTCCGGCTGCGTCGCGCCCGTACAGGGCGTCCGCGCCCACAAGGCCGTGCTCAAGCAACCGCTCGCCGTCGGTGACCGCGTCAACACCCTCGTCGACGCCACCCGCCGCAACGCCACGCGCCGCAACCACACCGGCACACACCTGCTTCACGCCGCGCTGCGCCAGGTACTCGGCACGCACGTCAAGCAGGCCGGCTCCGCGGTTGACCCCACGCGCCTGCGCTTTGATTTTTCGCACTTCGCGCAGGTGGCCCCTGAAGAGCTCGAGGAGATTGAGAGCATCGTGAATCATGAGGTCCTCGTCAACACCGCCGTCGACACCATTGAAGACGTTCCCATCGATGTCGCCGTCAACGAGTACCACGCCATGGCCCTCTTCGGCGAAAAATACGGCGACAAGGTCCGCGTCATCAAGCTCGCTGACGGATTTTCAACCGAGCTCTGCGGCGGCACGCACACCTCCGCCACCGGTGAAATCGGACTCATCAAAATCATCGGCGAGTCCTCCGTCTCCTCCGGCGTCCGCCGCATCGAGGCCATCACAGGCCTCGGCGCGCTCGACGAGTTCCGCCGCGACTACGAACTCGCACAGGTCGCCGCGCAGGTCGCGCCAGCGGGCGACGTAACTCCCGCCGCCGCACTCAACCTCAAGCTCCAGGCCCACGAGGAGGAGATCAAAAAACTCCGCCGCGAGCTCGATGAGATGCGCATGAAATCCGCCTCTGGCACACTCGATGAAGCCCTCGCAAAAGCCGTCGATGTGAAGGGCGTCAAACTCGTCACCCTGCGTGCCGATGGGCTTGATCGTGGCCAACTGCGCACCCTCGTCGACAACCTCAGGCAGAAACTCGGCGAAGGCGTTGTTGTCCTTGCCTCGGCCCAGCCCGAGGGCAAGGTCGCCATCATCGCCGGGGTTACCGCGGGCCTCACCAAAAAAATCCAGGCCGGAAAAATCGTCGGCGCTGTCGCCAAGTTCGTCGGCGGCGCAGGCGGCGGCAAACCAGATATTGCTGAAGCCGGCGGCAAAGACCAAGCGCAGATTGACGCAGCGCTCAGGGCAACTCCGAATACAATCGCCGAACTGCTGGGCTGAGCTGAGTATATTGTGCACAAAAAACTCCCGGCCATGGCCGGGAGTTTGTGTATTGAGACCTGACGGCGCTTAATTCTTGTAAGCAACTCGCCCTTCGCTGATCGTCCATCGCACCTTGCCGCGCATCGTCCATCCATCAAAAGGCGTGTTGCGCGACTTCGATTTTGACTCCGCCGCCTTGAAGACCCATTCCGCATTCGGGTCAAAGATTACACAATCGGCAAAGCTGCCCACCGCGAGCGTCCCGCGGCCTTTTAGATTCAGCAACGCCGCCGGTTGCGCGCTCATCAACCCAATCACGCGCCCCAGCGGCATCTTCCACTGGTGGTGCAACCACTCCAGGCAAAGCCCCAGCGAGGTTTCAAGCCCGGTGATCCCATTCGGCGCGCGTTCAAATTCAACTTCCTTTTCGTGTGCGGCGTGCGGGGCGTGGTCCGTTGCAATGCAATCCACAACGCCGTCGAGGATGGCCTCAATCATTGCGTCGCGGTCCTTAGCCGAACGCAGCGGCGGGCACATCTTTGCGTGCGTGTTGTACTCGGCCACGTGCTCATCGGTCAGAAGAAAATGGTGCGGGGCAACCTCGCAACTTACGCGCAGCCCATTTCTCCGCGCCTGCCGCACCGCCGCCATCGCCGCGGCGGTGGACATCTGCACAACGTGATAATGCGGGCGCAGTTCATTCAACTCCGCCACAAACCTGATGTCGCGCTCCACAATCTGGCTCTCCGCCTCGGACGGCATTCCGCGCAGGCCA
>JAJXZC010000637.1 GCA_021780275.1 Pseudomonadota bacterium | reverse complement strand
CAAGAATTTATCCGGACTGACCGAAGCGATATTAAAAATATTTTTAAGGAACCGGCGCTGAACTGTCACAAAAGTCCAGCCTCGCGCCAATAACCACGAGAATGGTTGAAACGAGCTTACCGTCAGGAATTGGCTCGTAGACCTTCTCGGGGGTATCCAGTGAAAAACATCGTAACTTGCGACGACGCGTCCGCGCTGCCGCCCGCTTCGGGCTCGGCCGGAGTTGCGCGTCGGCTCGGCGGCCTCGGCCGCCACCTTTTGGGCGGCGCCGCGCTTGTCGCGCTGCTCGCGACCGGCAGCGTCGCTGCCAAGGCGGACGATACGAACGCCGAACTCGCGGCTGAGATTCGCGCCCTCAAGGCGCAACTCCACCACCTTGAGCAAAAGGTTGATAAGCACAGCGTGCAAATCCACCAGGTTCAGGTGAAGTCCGACTCTTTCCAGGCGCAAGCGGCGCCTTATGCGCCGCCGGTTCCGTGGGACAAGAAATTCCACCTGAACGGTATCACGATCACCCCCGGCGGCTTCTTCGCGATGGAAGGTGTGTACCGCTCGCGTGACCAAGGCGCCGACTTCGATACCCCGTTCGGCGGTATCCCCGAATATAACAGCCCACTCGCGCATCTGAACGAATTGCGCGGCACGGCGCGGCAGAGCCGCGTGTCCGTTTTGGTCCAGGGCAATTACAATCCGGATGTGCTGGTCTCAGGCTATGCCGAGCTCGACTTCCTCGGCGCGGCCAATACGGCCAACTCCAACGAAAGCAACTCGTACAATCCGCGCATTCGTCACATGTATGCGACGATCGACTGGATGGGCGAAGGCTTCCACATCCTCGGCGGTCAGACCTGGTCGCTGGCGACGCTGCAAAGCCAGGGCATCACGCCGCGCAACGAAGATATCCCGCTGACGATCGACGCACAGTACGTCACCGGCTTCACATGGACGCGTACGCCGCAGTTCCGCCTCACCAAGAACTTCGGCAACAGCTTCTGGCTTGCGGCCTCGGCGGAAATGCCGCAGACGGCCGGCATCACCGGCTGTGGTGGCGCCGTGATCGGCGGCAGCGCGACCGTCGGCACGTTCCCTGTACCGGGTGGCGGGACCGCTGTTTGTAATCAGTCGTCCATCGGCGGCGGTCTGCTGAACCAGACCACGACGTATTCGTTCAACCACATTCCCGACTTCATCGTCAAAGCGGCGTGGGAGCCGGTTTTCGCGGATCGTCGGATCCACATCGAAGGCTTTGGCCTCTACACCGATCTTTATGACGGCGTGGAATTCGGCGCGCCGGTCACCAACTTCGTGAGGCATGATACGGCGGGCTGGGGTGGTGGCGGCGGCATCATCGTTCCGGTGATGCCGAAATTCATCGATCTCCAGGGCTCGGCTATGATCGGCCGCGGCATTGGCCGCTACGGCTCTGGTGGCCTATCCAATGCCACATTCAACCCGGATGGCTCCCTCTCGGCTCTGCCGGAAGTGATGTTCCTGGGCGGCGCGGTCGTCCATGCGACGCCGCAACTCGACCTCTACGCCTATGGCGGCGAGGAGCGGATCTTGTCGCGCGGACTTTCGACTGCCGCAAACGGCACGCTCTTCGGCTACAGCCTCCCCACGGCCAACAACAGCGGCTGTGACCTCATCGGCGGTACTTGCGCAGCGAATACCCAGGATGTCTGGGAGATCACTGCCGGTATGTGGGACAAGGTCTATTCCGGCGACTTCGGCTCGGTTAAGGTCGGCCTGCAGTACGAGTACATCGAGCGTCAACTGTTCTCCGGGACGGGTGGTGGCTTGGCCGCCTTCAATGGCTCGCCGCGCTTCAACGAGCAGGCTGGCTACGTGTCGTTCCGCTACTATCCGTTCGATCCGGCGCCGGCGGCACCCCCGTTGGTCACGAAATACTGATCAGCGCCAGCGATCTGGAAATTGAAAAGCGGGCTTCGGCCCGCTTTTCTTTTGTCCTCGTGCCTGCGTTCGGCGCGATTCCGGCTCGGCCTTGGCTATAGCGTCGGCAAATAGATTTTCCATTGCCGGTCCCTATGAGCCGAATATTAAATGAGTTTTTAGTTGGCTGGGGAAATGCACGCCTTTTTTCTGCGCTGCGCACGTGGTTTTGCTATACACGAGACGCGAATTTTCGTCGTCTGCGGAGCGGACGAACGGAGCCATTTTCATATGCTTAATGGAACGAGAGCGATGGCCGCCGGCGTTTCTGAAGCCTCGGATCGTCCGGCGGTATTGCTGATCGAAGACGAATTTGAGACTGCCAAAGAAGTTTCATTGGCCTTGGAACGCCAGGGCTACGCTGTCCGGATCGCCGATTCCGTGCATCAGGTGGTCGATGCGATCCGCATCCATACGCCGGCCGTGATGGTCATCGATCGGTTGCTGCATGGCACCGATGTCTTGCCGATGCTCGAAACTTGGCGCAACGAGGGCAATCGGGTTCCGGTGCTCGTCGTCAGCGCTCTGTCATCGGTCGACGATCGCATACGCGGCCTGAAAGCCGGCGGCGACGATTATCTGATCAAGCCTTTTTCGATCGACGAACTCGTCGCCCGGGTCGAGGTTTTACGGCGCCGGTCGGCCGACTCGCGGGTTTCGGTCCTTCGGGTCGGGCCGCTGACCATGGATTTGATCGAGCGGACGGTTCGGCGCGGCGATCGCACGCTTGATCTTCTGCCGCGCGAGTTCGAGCTTCTCGAATATTTCATGCGCCATCCGAACCAGGTCGTCACCCGCGCCATGTTGTTGACCGACGTTTGGAATTTCAAAACCTTGCCGCAAACGAACGTGGTCGACGTCCATATCGGCAAGCTGCGCCGCAAAGTCGACGGCAACGGCGAAGTTCCCTTGATCGAGACGGTCCGCGCGACCGGATTTATGCTGCATGGGGATCGGTGAGCTCCTCCGTTCGACGGCCTTTCGCTTAGCCGTTGTTTTTGCGCTTGTTGTAACGCTTGCGACGTCGGCGGTCTTCGGCTTCGTCTATTGGCGTGTCGCCAATTCCGATATGGCGCGCGCGCGTATTTCGCTCGCCGACGAGGTGGCCAAGGCCGCCACAGAGCCGGCTGCGCGCCTCATGCCGGAGCTTGAACGGCGCCTGACCCGCGATCTGCGCCAGATCGAATATGTCGGTCTCTTCGATGCTAAGGGCAAATATCTCTACGGCAACGTGACGGCGCTGCCGCCGGTCCCGCTCGACGGCCGTAGCCATATTACTTGGACGACAACGCCGGATGGGACCGGCCGTGAATCGGCATTCTTCGTCGGCCGTGTGCGGCCGGATGGCGGGACGCTGATCATGGGCCGCGGGCTCTACGAGATTCGCGCGCTGCAACAGTCCGTCTTGCGCGCCCTGGCGATCGGCATCGGTCCGACGATCCTTCTCTCGCTGATTGCCGGCATTGTCCTCAGCCTGCGCGCGGCGCGCCGGCTCAACGCGATTCACCTCGCCATAGACCGCGTGGTCGAGGGCGATCTGCATGAGCGGCTGCCGGCCAGCCGTGTTCCGGACGGGATCGATGATGTCGTTCGCTCGGTCAACCGCATGCTCGATGAGATCGCCCGGCTGGTAAACCAGTTGCGGCAGGTCGGCGACAATATCGCGCACGATTTGCGCACGCCCTTGACCGTCGCGCATCTGCGGCTCGAGCGGGCGCTCGACGAGCCGGAGGAACAATTGCGCGCGACAGCCCGGCAAATCCTCGCCGATCTCGACCGCGCCTTGACGACGGTGACGGCGTTGCTCCGCATTTCCCAACTTGAAAGCGGTTTGCAGCGCAGCGCTTTCGCGCCGCTCGATCTCGTCAAGCTTTGTCGCGATATCGTGGATTTCTACGAGCCCCTTGCGGAAGCGAAATCGATCACGCTGACGCTTGAGGCGCCCAGCAAGGTTTCTTTCGTCGGCGATCAAGACCTTCTGCACGAAGCGCTGACGAATC
>JAJXZC010000426.1 GCA_021780275.1 Pseudomonadota bacterium | reverse complement strand
CTCGCTCACCAATATCATTCAGGTGGCGCTGGTGAGCGACACGGCCTGATTGCTCTCGATGGCGCCGCCGTCATCATACATCCGCGTTTTAAAACGCGCGTATGTCTTGGTTTTCTTTTTCATCCTGAATAAAAATCCGTTGATTAAAACTTGAAAGGACCTCTCTTCGGACGCGGAGATCCCGCTCGTCTAGGTTCAGGCGCGTGCTGTGCGGGCTTATTCATATCCTGTGCCGCCTGCCCGCCTTCAACGATACTGTCTATCGCCCGGTCGAAACGTTCAGAGGCCCGCGCGACGGTTTGCACGATTTTCCCGGCGGCGTTCCGCCCTTTGGCTATATAAGCGTCTGCCGCTTTCTTATATGCGTCGGCGATTTTTCTGCCTTCGTTCGCGACTTTTTTCACTTCTGCGGCGGCTTGCCTTGCCTTTTCCGTCAGCTTGTTAAACTTTGATTTTCCGTCTTCGGGCGTCATTTTATTTTCCTTAAAATCTATTTGTTTTCTGAAAGGCAAAGGCCTTTGGATCAAGGCTGGCTTTATTTATAAAAGATATATTTTATATGTCAATATGGACTTTGATATTGAGCCTTATACGTCCAGAACGTTGTGCATGGAGTACAGCCCCGCTGGCTGGTCTTTGAGCCACAAAGCCGCTTTGATGGCCCCTTTGGCAAAGATAGAGCGATCCGTCGCGCGATGGGTCAGTTCCAGACGCTCGCCGAGACCCGCAAAGGTCACTCTGTGCTCACCGACAATATCGCCTCCGCGGGAAACCGTCATGCCTATAGCGCCCGTCCGGCGCGGCCCGACGCTTGGCACGTGATAAACGAGAGAATCCTCCAGCTTGACATCACGCCCTTTCGCCGCGGCACGCGCCACTGCCAGCGCCGTGCCTGAAGGCGCATCGACCTTATGGTGATGATGCGCCTCAAAAATCTCGATATCGAACGTCTCGTCCAGTTTCGCCGCCGCCTGCTCGACGAGCGCCAGAAGAAGGTTGATCCCGATACTCATGTTCGCCGTATAGAAAACAGCCGTCTTTTTGGAGGCGGCGATCAGCGCCTCCTCTTCGGCGGTGCTGAGGCCTGTCGTGCCGACGACAAGCGGCTTCCTGTGCTGCGCTGCGAGACCCGCATGAACGGCGCAAGCATCCGGCGCAGTGAAATCGATCAAAACGTCACAATTTTCAAATGCGGCCTCGACATCTGTGGTGATTTTAACTCCGCCCGACACTTCACTGCCGACATCCGCGCTGTCGTTCTGCTCAACCGCCGCAACGAGATGGATTTTGTCCTGCTTGCCGGCTTCCAAAATTTCGCCGATGATCATCTTTCCCATGCGGCCGCCCGCGCCCAAAACACCTATTTTCGTCATAATAATGCCTCCCGTCTCTAAAAGAACTATAACCGCTCGGGAAGCGCCGCACAACTTGGCGCGAAAAGAAACGTCAGTCCTTCAAATCTTCCCACAAATCCTTGACGCGGGCAAAGAAGCCGTGCGACTGAGGGTTGGTCTTGGCGTCGCTGCTTTCGCGCGCGAACTCCTGCAACAGCTCTTTTTGCTTTTTGCTCAAGTTCACAGGTGTTTCGACCGCCACTTCGACGAACATGTCGCCACGCACAGGGCTTCGCAACACTGTCATGCCTTTGTTCTTGAGACGGAATTGCTGGCCGGTCTGCGTCCCTGCCGGAACGGTGACTTTGACGCGCTTGCCATCGATGGTCGGTACTTCCACCGTTCCGCCGAGCGCGACCGTATGCACAGGCACCGGCACGCGGCAATAAAGATTGGCGGCGTCGCGCTGAAAAAAAGGATGCGGCTTGATGGATAAGAACACGTAAAGATCGCCCGGCGGCCCGCCGCGCACGCCCGCTTCTCCTTCGCCGGAAAGGCGGATGCGCGTACCATCCTCGATCCCCGCGGGAATAGTCACCTGCAAAGTCTTTTCCTTGCGCACGCGCCCGGAACCTCCGCATGTCTTGCAAGGGTTTTTAATCACCTGCCCCGCGCCGCCGCAAACCGAGCAGACGCGCTCAACGGTGAAAAATCCCTGTTGCGCGCGCACGCGGCCCGCGCCGCGGCAGGTTCCGCAGGTTTCCGGCTTGGAGCCTTTTTCTGCACCGTTGCCGTCGCATGTGCCGCATCCCTGCCATGTCGAAACATGGATCGGCGCTTCGCGCCCATGAAACGATTCCTCGAGCGTGATTTGCATTTCATGGCTGATATCGGCGCCGCGGCGCGCGCCCGAATTGCCGCGACCGCCCTGTTGCGCCGCGCCGCCCATGAAATCGCCGAACATTTCCTCGAAAATATCGCCAAAGCCGCCTGCGCCGCCAAAACCGGAAAATCCGCCGAAACCACCGCTTGCGCCGCCGCGCGGGCTTCCGCCGCCTTGAAACGCGCCATGGCCGAAACGGTCATAAGCCGCGCGTTTCTGCTCGTCCTTCAGGACATCGTAAGCTTCATTGACTTCCTTGAACTTATGCTCCGCATCCTTGTTGCCCGGATTCTTGTCCGGATGCAATTTGACGGCGAGCTGACGGTAGGCTTTTTTAAGCTCGTCCTGACTCGCTTTCCGGCTGACGCCGAGAACCTCGTAATAATCTTTTTTGGACATGATTTTTCAATCCGGCACCGTTGCCGGCCGCCGGACAAATCCATCCGGCGACCGGAAACCGGTAATTATTTTAGTGTTTCGTCCGCTTTTTGCCGTCTTCGTCGACTTCGGTGAATTCGGCATCGACGATTTCAGGACCTTCCGCGTTTTCACCCGACTGATCATTCGGCGCGGCGCCTCCGTCAGAATCGGCGGCATGCGGTTCCGCGCCCGCCTCGGAGTCTTTTTCGGTGCGGTACATATATTCGCCGATTTTCAGGGAAGCTTCCTGCAACGCGTCGGTTTTGGACTTAATCACTTCGGCATCGTCGGTGGCGATCACGGCTTTCAAATCCTCAAGAGCGGCTTCAACAGGCTTTTTATCGCCGTCGGGAATTTTCCCGCCGTTTTCCTTGAGCGTTTTCTCGACCGTGTGGACAAGCGACTCGGCGCGATTGCGGGCATCGACCGCTTCACGTTTTTTCTTGTCTTCCGACGCGTGCTCAGCCGCTTCCTGCACCATCTTCTTGATGTCGGCATCGGACAAGCCGCCCGAAGCCTGAATGCGGATCTGCTGTTCCTTGCCGGTCGCCTTGTCCTTGGCCGAAACCTGCACGATGCCGTTGGCGTCGATGTCGAAGGTGACTTCCACCTGCGGCACGCCGCGCGGCGCCGGCGGCAGGCCGACGAGGTCGAACTGACCGAGCAACTTGTTGTCCGCCGCCATCTCGCGCTCGCCCTGGAACACGCGGATCGTCACCGCGTTCTGGTTATCCTCGGCGGTCGAGAAGACCTGCGATTTTTTGGTCGGGATCGTCGTGTTGCGGTCGATCAGACGCGTGAACACGCCGCCCAGCGTCTCGATGCCGAGCGACAGAGGCGTCACGTCGAGAAGCAAGACGTCCTTGACGTTGCCGGACAGCACGCCGCCCTGAATGGCCGCGCCGTCGGCCACGACTTCATCCGGGTTGACGCCCCTGTGCGGCTCCTTGCCGAAGAAGCCCTTGACCAGTTCGATCACCTTGGGCATGCGCGTCATGCCGCCGACAAGAACCACTTCGTCGATGTCCGACGCCGTGATGCCCGCATCTTTCAGCGCGGCCTTGCAAGGTTCCAAAGTCTTCTGGATCAGATCGTCAACGAGCTTCTCCAGTTGGGCGCGCTTCAGAGTGATATTGAGGTGCTTCGGCCCGTTCTGGTCGGCCGTGATGAACGGCAGGTTGACTTCCGTCTGCGTCGCGCTCGACAGTTCGATTTTCGCCTTTTCGGCGGCTTCCTTCAGGCGTTGCAGGGCGAGCTTGTCGTTGCGCAGATCGACGCCATCCGATTTTTTGAACTCGTCTGCGAGAAAATCGAT
>JAJXZC010000463.1 GCA_021780275.1 Pseudomonadota bacterium | reverse complement strand
GGAGCAGGGTGTCGACGTGCGGGATACCGTCAGCTCGCAGAAGTTGTGGAGAATCCGTCATAGATGTTTTTCCACTTGTGATTATCTTAGCAGACGAAGGGACAAGGCCTGGGCGGTAGGAGTGTCACAACAGTTGCGTCCCGCTCGCCCGCCGCGCAAGTTAATCCTGTCATCCTGAGCGAAGCAAAGGACCCCGCACGCATCGAGGTAAGGCCTACTAGGAAGGCGTAGAGCCGATGGGTTGTGTCTTCGTGGTTGATTTGCCTTGACGCTTTCGGGGGCCTTCGCTCCGCTCAGGATGACACTGGCTGGCGAGCCGCGTTATCCCACCACTCCCTTTTCCTTCAAAATATTCCACACCTTCCACGGCGCGATCGGCATATCGATGTGCTTCACGCCAAGATGCGAGAGCGCGTCGACAACCGCATTCACGAAAGCGGCGGGAGAGCCGACGTTGGGCGATTCACCGACGCCCTTCGCGCCGAATGGGTGGTGCGGCGATGGCGTGCAGGTCTTGTCGGTTTCCCAATGAGGCGTTTCGACCGCCGTCGGAATCAGGTAGTCCATGAAATTGCCGCCCTGCACGTTGCCGATTTCGTCGTAGGAGATTTCCTGCATGAACGCGATGGCCAAACCTTCGGTCAAACCGCCGTGGATCTGCCCGTCGACGATCATCGGATTGATGATGTTGCCGCAATCGTCCACGGCGACGAACCGGCGCACCTTCACCTCCCCGGTTCCCTTGTCGATGTCAACGACGCAAATATAGGTCCCGAACGGGAACGTGAGGTTCGGCGGATCGTAATAATCCACGGCTTCGAGGCCCGCTTCGAGGCCCGGCGGAAAATTGGTGTAGGCGGCAAAGGCGATTTCCTGAATCGTCTTGCTCTTGCCCGGCGCGCCTTTCACCGAGAATTTCCCCGGCTCCCAAACCAGATCCTCTTCGCTGACTTCGAGCAGGAACGCGGCGATTTTCCGTGCCTTGTCCCGGATTTTGCGAGCCGCAATCGCCGTGGCTGCGCCTGAAGTTGGCGTGCTGCGGCTGGCGTAAGTGCCCAAGCCGTAGGGCGCCGTGTCGGTGTCGCCTTCCTCGATGGCGACGTCGGAGGCCGGAATGCCCAGCTCCTGCGCGACGATCTGCGCGTATGTCGTTTCGTGGCCTTGTCCCTGGCTCTTGGTCCCCATCCGCGCGATCGCCTTGCCGGTGGGATGGATGCGAATCTCGCAGCTGTCGAACATCTTGATGCCCAAAATGTCGAACGTGTGCGATGGGCCCGCGCCGACGATCTCCGTGAAGCTGGAGATGCCGATGCCCATCAGCTCGCCCTTCTTGCGCTTTTCCGCCTGCTCCTTGCGCAATTCGGCGTAGCCGATTTTGTCGAGCGCCAGTTTCATCGCGCCTTCATAGTTGCCGCTGTCGTAGCTCCAGCCGAGCGGCGATTGATAGGGGAACTTGTCGGCGGGAATGAAATTCCGCCGCCGGAGTTCGGCCGGATCCATTTTCAATTCGCCGGCGAGCACGTCCATCGCCCGCTCGATCAGGTAAGCGGCTTCGGTCACGCGGAACGAGCAGCGATAGGCGATGCCGCCCGGCGCCTTGTTCGTGTAAACACCGTCCATTTCGCAGAAAGCCGCGGGCATGTCGTAGGAGCCGGTGCAGATGCTGAAAAGCCCGGCGGGGAATTTCGATGGCTGCGCCGCCGCGTTGAACGCTCCATGATCGGCGAGGGTCTTCACGCGCAGCGCCTGGAGTTTGCCGTCCTTGTCGGCCGCGAGTTCGGCGGTCATGTGATAATCGCGCGCGAAGCCGGTGGATTGCAGATTTTCCGATCGCGTCTCAATCCACTTCACCGGCCGGCCCAGTTGCAGCGAGGCCACCACGGCGCACACGTAACCGGGATAAACCGGCACCTTGTTGCCGAATCCGCCGCCGATATCCGGCGAAATGATCCGGATATTCTGCTCGGGGATTCCGCCCACGAGCGCGAAAACGGTGCGATGCGCGTGAGGCGCCTGCGAGGTGAGATAGACGGTCAGTTTTCCCGTCGCGCGGTTGAAATCGGCCACGCACCCGCAGGTTTCGAGCGGAGACGGATGGCAGCGCTGGAAGATGGCGTGAATCTCGGCCTTCGCCGCGGCATCCTTGAAGGCCTTTTCGGTGGCTTTTTGATCGCCTACTTCCCAGTGGAAAATATGATTGGTTTTTTCCTCGCGATCCTCGCGCAGGATGGGCGCGTTCGCATCGAGCGCGTGGTGCGGATCGACGAGCACCGGCAGCGGTTCGTAGTCCACTTCGACGAGTTCGGCCGCGTCTGCCGCAACGTAACGGTCCTCGGCAATGACGAACGCCACTTCCTGCGCCTGGAACAGCACCTTGCCCGTCGCCAGCACCATCTGCTTGTCGTGGAAAAGCGTCGGCATCCACGAGAGCCCCGCTTTCGCCAAATCCTCGCCGGTGATCACCGCGAGCACGCCGGGAAGTTTCATCGCCGGCGCGATGTTGATGCTCTTGATTCGCGCGTGGGCGTAAGGGCTGCGCACCACGTGGCCGTAGACCATCCCAGGCAGATGCACGTCGTCCACGTAGTTGCCTTTGCCCTGCACGAACCGGAGATCTTCCTTGCGCTTGATCGAGTGGCCCATGCCACCGATTTCGGGCGAAGTCTTCGCAATCATCGCGGGCCTCCTTGCGCCATTTTCGCGGCGGCGTACTGAACCGCTTTCACGATGTTCTGGTAGCCGGTGCAGCGGCACAGGTTCCCGGAAATTCCGTGCCGGATTTCGTCTTCGCTCGGATGCGGATTTCTTTGCAGCAGGGCGAGAGACGAAAGGATCATCCCCGGCGTGCAGTAGCCGCACTGCAGGCCGTGTTCTTCCTTGAATCCTTCCTGCAACGGATGCAGCGTACCATCCTGGATCAATCCCTCGATCGTGAGGATTGCGCTGCCGTCGGCCTGCACCGCGAACATCGTGCAGGATTTCACCGTTTTGCCGTCGAGCATGACAGTGCACGCGCCGCAGTGGCTCGTGTCGCAGCCGACGTGCGTGCCGGTCAGCTCCAGCACTTCGCGAATGAAATGGACCAGCAGGAGCCTCGGCTCGATTTCCGCCTCGCGTTCCCGGCCGTTGATCTTGACGCGGACTTTCTGCTTTGCCGCCATCGCTCGCTCCTTCCGCTCTCGAAACTCTACTTCCGGGCGCGCTCGAGAGCGCGCAGGAGAGCCCGCTGAGTCAGCTCTTTCACCAAACCTTTCTTGTATTCAGCCGGGCCGCGTAGATCCGAAACCGGCTCGGCTTCGTCGGCCGCAAGCTGCGCGGCCTGACGAATCGCGGCATCGTCGAGTTTCTTGCCGCGAAGAAACGCTTCCGCCTTGGCGGCCTTCACCGCCGTCACGCCGACGTTCGTGAGCCCGACGCCCACTTTCTGGCAAACGCCGTTGGCATCCACGGTCAGTTGCACCGCGACGGCGGCCGTAGCGAAGTCGCCCACTTTCCGTTCCAGCTTGTAATAGGCGCCGCCGCTTCCCGCGGGCGGAATCGGAATGCGAATCTCGGTGAGGATTTCTCCCGGCTTGAGCGCCGTGGCGAGCAGGGAAACGAAAAACCCCTCGATCGGAATCACGCGCTGCGATTTCAGCGCGTAGTGACCCATCACGCCATTGGAGAAGACGAACGAGACCTTGCTGCGGAAACCGGAGGGAAAAACGCGATGATCATCACCGCTCTCGCCGACCGCGATCTCGCTATCAAAGACTTAATTCAATCCGCCTTCGGCCATAACGGCCAAAAATGCAGCGCGGCTTCCCTGGCGATTCTGGAAACGGAAGTCTACGACGATCCCCATTTCCGCAAAAACCTGCGGGAGGCGGCGGCAAGCTTGATCGTAGGCCCTTCCTGGCATCCCGCGTCGAAGATCACGCCGCTCATCAAGCCGCCGCAAGGAGCTCTTCTG
>JAJXZC010000774.1 GCA_021780275.1 Pseudomonadota bacterium | reverse complement strand
ACCTTGAGGAAGACTTCGCCGAACTGCCCCGCGCCGCCGGTCTGCTTCTTGTGGCGATGATGGCCTTCCGCACGGGCCGTGACGGTTTCGCGGTAAGGTATGCGGGGCGGCTTCGTGTTGACTTCGACGTGGTAATGCTGCTCGAGGCGATCCAGGATGCACCGCATGTGCAGTTCTCCGACTGCGCTGATCACCGTTTCATTGCTGACGGCGTGATGCGAGATCCGCAACGTCGGGTCTTCGGCGAGGAGCTTGTGCAAGGCGTCGGAGATCTTCTGCTCGTCGCCGCGCCGCTTCGGTTCGATGGCTAGATTATGCATCGGCTGCGGGAATGCGAGCGGAAGCAAATGGATGTGGTCCTCTTCATGGGAATCGTGAAGAACCGCGTCAAAATGGATTTCATCGATTTTCGCGACCGCGCCGATATCGCCCGGGACGAGCGCATCGACTTCCACGAAATCCTTCCCCCGCAGCAAGTACGGGTGGCTCATCTTGAATGCCTTGCGACCGTCGCCGATATAGAGCTGCGTGTCGCGCGTGATCGAGCCCTGATGAACGCGGAAGATGCCGAGCTTGCCGATAAAAGGGTCGATGGCGACCTTGAAGACGTGAGCGAGGACGTGCTTGGCGGGGTCGGGCTCGGCGCGCATGGGCACCGCGGCCGCACCTTCGCCTTTCAGGAATTGGGGCGGATTCCCTTCGGTCGGATTCGGCATGAGTCGGACGAAGATGTCCAGCAGCTCCGCGACCCCCGCGCCGTTGCGGGCCGACGTGAAGCACACGGGCACGAGGTGACCGTCGCGCAAAGCTTTCTCGAACGGCGCGTGCAGCTCGGCGGACGTGATTTCGCCCTGTTCGAGATACTTGGCCATGAGGTCTTCGTCCACTTCGACCACCTGGTCGACCAGGGCGCTGTGCGCGTCGGCGACCGAAGAGAAGTCCGCCTCCCCGGCCGGATTGAAAAAACAGTCGACGACGCGCGTGCCGCCGTTCGCCGGGAGGTTGATCGGGAGGCATTCCTTTCCGAATACCGACTGTATGCGCGACAGGAGTTGCGGCAGGTCCAGGTTTTCCGCGTCGATCTTGCTGATGATGATCATGCGGCACAAGCCGCGCTGGCGGGCGAGGTCCATCATGCGCGCAGTCATCATCTCGATGCCGTTCGCCGCGTTGATCACGATCGCGGCGGTTTCGACTGCGGGCAATGCGCCGAGTGCCCGCCCCACGAAATCCGGCAGGCCGGGGGTGTCCGCGATATGAATGCGCGTATCGGCATGAGTGAGGTGGACGAGCGCGGTATAAAGCGAATGGCGATATGCTTTCTCCAGCGGGTCGAAATCGCAGACCGTCGTTCCCTTGTCGACGCTGCCCATCGCACCGATGACGCCTGCTCGATGCAGCAGCGCTTCGACCAGCGTCGTCTTGCCCGCGCCGCCGTGGCCGACCAGTGCCACGGTTCTGATGGATTCGGGTGAAAGCTTGGACATTCGGGGCTCCTGCCCTCAAGTCGGCGCGGCGGACGAGGAGGGCGTCCGAAGACCGCGGCGCAGCGTAACGGAAGATTCAAGTTGAGTATAGACGCCGGTTCCGGCGGCTTTCAAGCTGGACCGCCGGTCAACCGCCTTGCGGAATTGCGCCCCGGCCGACATACTGCCGATCGCGTGATCCAGATCAATTCCGCCGCCCGTTTTTGCTTTTTCGACCGCTGCGATGAATGACCCCAGCGCGACATGGCGCATCGGTCCCCCGGTGCCGCCCACCGAACCGGAACCGTGGGAATGCTGCGGCGGCGGGTGCGAGCCGTGCGTCTACGATCGGTACTGGGAGGCGCTCACGCGCTACGAAGAGGCGTTGAAAGCGTGGGAAGCGCGGGATAAGGGTCCCTCCGCAAGCGATGATCGGTCGGTTCCAGGGTAAATCCGAGCGTCATGGTCGGACTTTTTGCCCTCGGTTGACAAAGGCATGTTCGCGCCCTAGAGTACGCCCGCCATTCAGCAGCACCTCTTTGAGCAGGTCTCGCCAAGCTGCGCTCAAGGTTGTCGGCGCAGGCTTAAACCACTAAAATTAGAGCGTTTTTTACCGGTCGCTTCGAGGTCGCCATTGTGGCTGACCGAAGCGTCAGGGGAAAAGGGAAGAAACGGGTTGCCCTAGCAAGGTGACAGCGGACGGCATGGCCGTACGGTGTGCCGTCTGTAAGAAAGGAGGTTTTGCATGTCCGCAAAATCAGTCGAGGACCGGTTTCACGTGCTTTGCGCCCGCGCCGGTTCGTTCACGCGACCGTTCCAGGGTGTCCCGGGGGTGGTCGTGCTCATGTGCCTGGTATCGGTTCTAGGCGTCCTCATGCTTCGCCAGGAAGCCCACCTGTGGCCCTTCGATCTGCAGCCCGCCCAGCAAGTTGCGAATGACAACTTGCAGACCGAGCCGGACGATGCGCCGTCGGTGACGTCCGCGATCATCCATCCCGAAAACACGCAGTATCGCGCGCTTGCCGAATTCCTGGCGCGCAAATACAAGGTTTCGGAGCGCATCACGCTGAAGCTGGTCGGTCTTGCCCATGCTGCCGGTCATCAAGTCGGCCTGGATCCGCTGCTGATCATCTCGGTCATGGCCGTCGAGTCGGGTTTCAACCCGATCGCCGAAAGTCTGGCCGGGGCCAAAGGGCTCATGCAGGTGATTCCGAAATATCACGCCGACAAGCTGAGAGGGTACGGCGGGGAGGAATCGGTATTCGATCCCCGCACGAACATCCTCGTGGGGTCGCAGATCCTGAAGGAATACCTCACCCGGACCGGCAGCCTGAACGCGGCGCTGCAGATGTATGCCGGCGCATCCGACGACCAGAACGACGCGTACACGGCGAAGGTCATGAGCGAGAAGCAGCGGCTGCAGCGGATCGTTGCGCGGTCCGGCCTCCGTCAGACCACGCTGCCGAGGCGTCAGGCGAAGGGAAGCGGCTCTTCGGCGACGTCGACCTGAGGATTGCGGGTTGTTTGGCGCTCGGCCGCATGGCGACGGGCGCGCTCCCCTGAGGCGACGGAGGCGGAGAGTTCAAGGCGGGTCATCGCCGGGCGGCCGGTGGTTGCCGTCGGCGCACGCATGATACGAGGATTCCCAGCATGGCTGAGTCGGGCCTTCCCAAGGACTTCCTGGAGTTGATGCAGAAGATGTGGAATCCGATGATGTTTCCCATCCCGGGGATTCCACTGCCGACTGCGGACGTTGCGGAGCTGGAAAAGAAGATCGCCGAGTTGAAGTCGGTCGAGAGCTGGCTGTCGATGAATGTCGGTCTCGTTCAGATGACCATCAAGACCCTCGAAATGCAGAAGGCCGCGCTGGAAGCGTTGGCGAGCGCATCGCCGAAGGACAGCAAGAAATAGGTCGGGTTTTCCGGTCCCGCAACGCCCGTTCGGCGCCGGGCGCTTGCGAGGCCCTCGGGTCCCCGTAGAGCCCGAGGGCGCCGCTTTCTTCGACAGCCTTGCGCTTCAGCTCACCCGCTCGAAGATGGCTGCGATGCCTTGTCCGCCGCCGATGCACATGGTCACGAGCGCATAGCGTCCGCCGATGCGCTGCAACTCGTACAGGGCTTTCACGGTGAGCACGGCGCCCGTTGCGCCGATCGGGTGACCGAGGCCTACGGCGCCGCCGTTGGGATTGGTCTTCTTCGGATCGAGCTTCAGGTCGCACGAAACGGCGAGCGCCTGCACGGCAAAGGCCTCGTTCGATTCGATGACGTCCATGTCGTCTGCGGTCAATCCCGCCTTCTGCAGCGCCCGTTGTGAGGCGGGCACGGGCCCGATGCCCATGATCTTCGGATCGACGCCCGCGAGCCCGTAGGAAACGAGGCGCGCCAGCGGTTTCAGGCCCGCTTTCTGCGCCGCGTTCTTTTCCATCAGCACCACGGCCGCCGCGCCGTCGTTGATGCCCGAGGCATTGCCCGCCGTCACCGTGCCGTCTTTTTTG
>JAJXZC010000405.1 GCA_021780275.1 Pseudomonadota bacterium | reverse complement strand
CGACCGTCGCCGAGTCACTGGACGTAAACACCAATGTCACGCCTGAACCCTGGAAGGTGGCCCCGCCGTTGATCGTAAGCGACCCGCTGTCAAAAATATATATCCCGGGATCGAGCGTTACAACTGCACCAGAATTTACATTTATATTTCCGCAGAATACGCCCGGGGACAACGTAATATTGTTCTTATATTGTGTTGTTTTTGAATTAGGGCAGGAATTATAACTAGGCATATTGACATCCGCATAAGGATCGCGGATCGGCGGTTGACTCGTGAATATTCCGTCTTGGGTTGTAATGTTGGACGACCCGTAGACTCCGCCGACCGCGTTGACGCTGAGCGCCGAAAGATAGGCGGTTCCTCCGGACGAAACCGACGCCGAGTCCGAGGAATTGCTGTAGACCGTGCAATTTGCGGCGGTCGTCGTCACGTTGCCCTGTTGTCCGATGGCCCCCGAGGCGGTGTGATCGAGCGCGATAATGCAGGCTTTTTCGCCGCCGACCGCGACGGCCCGACCCGTGACCGAGAGGAGGCCAGGCCACACGATCGCCGCGAAGCGGGAAGGTTGTGGCTGCGTGATGATGACCTCGACAGCGCTCTGGTTGGCCATGTTCGGGCCCGAAGTGGGCGGCTGATTGACCGTGACGGTGCTGCCGCTAGCAGTGGTGAAGCCGTATTTCGCTGCGATATCTGTGGCTTCGGTTTGTACGCTCGTGCTATTGTTGTTGGCGAGATACGCAATCGCGGCGCTGACCGCCGCCGATTCAGCGGCATGTTGGGCTTCCCTGTGCGCCAGCTCCGCCCTTCCGGCGTCGATCCCCAGCGCGATCGCGCCCCCCAAGGCGGGAAGGGTCAACGCGAACGTCGCCGTGAAACTTCCCGCCTCGCCTGCGATGTACTTTTGTATGAATTTTCGCATTTCGTGACCCGCACTCTGGTCGCTTGCCCGGTAAGGCAAAAATAATATCTTTTACTAGCAAGTGAAATCTAGAGGGCGTATCGGTTTCCGGTAATATTTCGTCTCGATGAATATTACAGTTTTTATAAAATCCGGCGGGTAAACGCAAACGTTCCCTCCGCAACTGGGGCAAATTCAGGGGTGGTCAACGGACTGCGGCGCGGACGAGGTCTTCGAGGAGCAGGGGAGGTGGCGCGCCTTCGATGCCGAGTCGCGCGCCAAGAAATTGGGAGAACGAGACGCCGAGCTTTTGGGAGGTCTTCACAAGCCCGAGCTGGACGTGGCGGCCCTGGCGGCTGGCCTCGCTAACGGCTCCGGCCGACACCTTTCGTTCGGCGAAGAAGGCCCGAATTTCGTTTTCCGAACCGTTGGTGTGAAGCGGGATTTCGGGACGGTCGAGCACCCGCAACCATTCGGCCCTCTGCTTGCGCAGGCGTCGCAACAACTGGTCGAGCAACGCAAAGTCCTTGGCGCGGCCGAAGATGCGGTCGAACCGCGCACGCAACGCCGCCCGTTTGGGATGCGGCGCAAGCCGATAGACCTTCAGATCGGCACAGAACCACCAGATCAACAGCCGCGTGACTTCGAGGGTGCGGGGCGCCCTATATCGCTGACGGAGTTTGCGGACAAGCCGCTCCGAATGGACCCAGCGCGCCGCATGATCGATGACACGGAATTGGCCGGCGCCGCCGGAGACGACGACTGTGCCCTTCAGCAACCTCAGATGACGGATCGCGCCCCACAACTCGCCTCGGTCGCCGCGGCGATGGGATCACGCGTCACGGCTCGGTCGGCGAGGCCGATACCACCAGATGTGCGTGGAAGGCTATCGTGTCGGCGAACTCTTTCGGGCTGGCGCGCTCAAGCTCCGCGAGCGTCGTCTCCGGCAGGCCGGGCCGGCGCATATAGTCGAGGGCGGCGGCCCTGATGACGCAGAGGCTCGGCCGCGCCGGCAGGATCGACAGAAAGTTCGCAGCGACTTGGACGCGCCCGTGCGGAACGCCGTGAAACGGTCATCGCCGATTTGCCGCGTATATCCGTCGCGTCACATGCCGCGCCGCCGTATTATTGACCGTGATCCAGAGCGCAGGACGCCTAAGCAGATTCCGGGCGGTTGACCAACGGATAGGTTTTGCGATTCGCTATTGTTCTTGATCCGGGCGAGGGCAGCATGGGCGACAAGTCTCCGATTTCGGCGAGCGACGAACAGAGGGTGGCTCTGGCGACTCTTGCTGGATCGCGAGATCGCGGCGAGGCGGATCGGGCCCGCGCCGTGCTGCTGACGCTTTCGGGCTGGACCAGTCCACGGATCGCTGAGGCTTTCGGTGTGCGCGAAGATACGGTCAGGCTATGGCGTAGCGATTTCGACAAAGGTGGTGTCGAGGCGTTGAAGGTAAGCGTCGCGCCGGGGCCAGCGCCGTTGAAGAGCCTCGCAGCGTTGCGCATTGTCACGCTCTTGCTTGAAGAGCCTGTGGCCGACCGGCCGAACTGGACGATCGCGCGTCTTCGCGCCGAAATCGAAACGCGCGAGGGTGTCAGCATCAGCCGGTCGCAATTGTCAAAGGCGTTGCGAGAAAAAAGTTCCGCTACCGGCGGCCTCGGCACACACTGAAAGGACGGCAGATCGCCAGCGAGGTCGAGCGGATCGGCCTACGTCTGCAATTGCGCAAGCGTCAGGCCGAAGCCGGCGACATCGTGCTGCTCTTTGGCGAAGAGAGCGAGGCGTTGACTCATCCCTATCTCGCCAAAGCTTGGGCCAAGTCCGGCGCCGATCTGCGCGTGCCGGCGCCAGGACAGGCAAAGAAGGTCGCAATGCTGGGCTTGCTCGTTCACTTGCCCCCGGACAAAACCGGGAATCCTAGACACCCAAACCGATTCAATTACTTTGGCGGCTGTCCTTGGTCGGGTCTGGCGCAAGACGAAGGGCGACTGGGACGCCTGGAACGCCCGCTCGCTCAAGGAGGAGCCCATCATCCGGCTGATCCTCGACGAAACGGTGGTGCGCGTGCGCCTCGACAAAAAGGCGACCTCCATCTCGCTGCTCGTGGCGCTGGGCGTGCGCGCGGACGGCCAGAAGGTCCTGCTGGCGATCAAGAACATGGGTGGCGAGAGCGAAGCCGCCTGGCGAGCCTTGCTCGACAACATGGTCTCGCGCGGCCTGCGAACCCCGGAACTCGTCATCGTCGATGGCGGCTCCGGCCTCGATAAGGCGCTCGCGGCGCTCTGGCCCGAAGTCCCGGTCCAGCGCTGCACCGTGCATTATGCCGATCTCCGGATTATGCCGACCAGCGTGGTCAAGCCGAGTTGGAAGGCGGCGATCGCTGTGAGGGATGCGGCATAATCAGAGCGCCTCCAGAAAGGCGAGAAGTCTGTCGGTGGGGCGGAATCGGCCGGGCTGGGTCTCTGCTGGCTTCGTTCTGGCCAAGGCGCGCTCCTTGATCGCCAGATCGGCATGCAAGTAGACCTGTGTGGTCTCGATGTTCTCGTGCCCAAGCCAGAGCGCGATCACCGAGGTGTCTGAACCGCCCCGGGTTTGCCGCGACGCGCTGATCATCGAGGGGGAGGGGCTCGCCTTGCCGGAAGGCGGACAGCTGCGCGACGAGGTCGAGATGCGGCAAAGGCTGAAGTCCGGCGTTCGACGGCCGTTCTTCGCGCGTCTGTCGCGGGTCGGGGCATGACCGATCAAGGCAACGCCTCGCCCCGGCTGACGAAGTCGTTTCATCGAGATTCCCGAAGTACGGGGATGACGAGCGGTCGCGGAGCGGAGACAATCGCAAACGCGAACCCACGGCGGCAACGTGCGAAGCGAAGGCTGGCCAAGCTGGAGCTACAGATGCAATTCAATCGCGTCGCAAATCGTCTCGATGCTCGCCATTTCGAGATCGTCGTCGAAATGCTGAAGACCAATCTCTATTTCGAGGAGCTTCGTCGAACCGAACGCGCGATCTGGCTCCGACAGCCCGGCGCGAACGTCGATTTGCAGTTCAGCCGCGGCTCGACCGCGAAACG
>JAJXZC010000181.1 GCA_021780275.1 Pseudomonadota bacterium | reverse complement strand
GCGCATCGCGTGACGAAGATGCGGCGTAAATTCGCGCACCAATATGGCTTCGTCGTGCCGGACATCAAAGTCTCTGACAATTTGTCGGTGCCGACCAAAAGCTATCAGATCAAAATTCACGGCACGATCGTGGCGTCCTTTACGATGATGATCGGCCACCTGCTCGTCGTCGTCGGCGATGGCCGTCGGCCGGATCTACCGGGCGAGGAGGTGCGCGAGCCGGCCTTCGGCATGAAAGCGGTGTGGATCTCCGAGGCCTATGCGGGCGAGTTGAAACGCCAGGGCTTTGAGGCGATCGACAATATGTCGGTGCTGCTCACGCATCTGAGCGAGGTCATCCGCAACAATCTCTCGCAATTGCTTTCCTATAAGGACATGCGCGCCTTGTTCGAGCGTCTGGGCCCGGAATATAAGCGCCTGCTCGATGACATCTGTCCCTCGCAGATTTCTTATTCCGGGCTTCAAGCCGTGCTGAAGCTTCTTCTCGCCGAGCGCGTTTCGATCCGCAATCTGCAATTGATTCTCGAAGCTATTGCCGAGATCGCGCCGCATGTGCGCCGGGCCGAGCAGGTGACGGAACATGTGCGCATGCGCATTGCGCAGCAAATCTGCGGCGATTTGCTCGATCATGGCGCATTGAAGGTTCTGCGGCTCGGCAACCGCTGGGACCTCGCCTTCCATCAAAGCCTCAAGCGCGACATGAAAGGCGATGTCATCGAATTCGACCTCGATCCCGGCATGGTCGAACAATTCGGCAATGAAGCCTCGGTCGCTATTCGCGAGCGGATGGACAAGGGCCACGCCTTTGTGTTGGTCACGACGCCGGAAGCGCGGCCCTATGTGCGCATGGTCATCGAGCGGCTGTTTGCGACGTTGCCGGTTCTATCGCATCTCGAGATCGCCCGCGGCGTCGAAATCAAGTCACTCGGGACGATCGCGTGAGCGCGATTGGATCGACGACCGTCCTGACGGCCTTCATCCTGTTCTGCCGCATCAGCGGTTGCCTGATGCTGATGCCGGGTTTTTCAAGTCCGCGCGTGCCGGTGATGGTGCGGCTCTTCCTTTGCGTCGCCTTGACGCTGGCGCTGACTCCTTTTCTCGGCGGCGCAATCGAAAAACTCGTCCGCGATGCTTCGGCTTTGGCATTGTTGCGGCTGGTCATTTCGGAGACGCTCATCGGGCGCCTGATCGGTCTGATGGGGCGCATTTTCTTTGCTGCTTTGGAGACGCTCGGGACCTCGATCGCCATGCAAATCGGGCTCGCCAACGCGCTCGGCGCACCGGTCGATGATTCGGAGCCCTTGCCCTCGATCGCCGACTTCTTGACCTTTCTCGCGACGGCCCTGCTGTTCGTGACCGATTTACACCTCGAAGTCATCCGCGGCATCGTCGCGTCTTACCGGACGCTGCCGGTCGCGTCGGGGTTCGGCGCTCAATTCGGTCTCATTCAGGTCGCTGACACGCTGTCGAAGTCATTTTTTTTAGGCCTGCGCGTTGCCAGCCCCTTCATTCTCTTCGGTCTCGTCTTCAATCTTGCCGTGGGGCTCGCCAACAAGCTGACGCCGCAGATCCAGGTCTATTTCATTGCGACTCCCTTTGCGGTGGCGGGAGGAATGTTCCTGTTATACTTCACCTTCAAGCAGGTCATTGAGCTTTTCATGGCGGGGTTCGCGAATTGGCTGGCAGGCGGCTAGGATGGAAAAGAGGCTCGCCGCGCTGCGCCGGATGCAGGCCTTGCAGAACGATATTCGCCGCCTCGGCGAATTAAAGCTCGCGGCGCTTCAAAACCAGCGCGCCAGCGCCGAGCAAACCGAGGCGCGGCTCGTCTCCTATCTCGACGAGAATCACATCTACACGCCGGCCTATATGAAGACCATCGCCGATAAGCTACAGGCGGTCGGGCGCGCCAAACGGCGCCTGACCCAAGAGGCAGAGAATCAGGCGAAAGTTCTGCTCGAATGCCGGCGGCGCATGGGGCAGGTGGAGCGCGCTCTCGACCATGTCGCCGAGGACGTGCGCCGCGCCGAAGAACGGCGCGAGCTCGACGCAGCGATCGAAGCCGAACTCAATCGTAAAGGCGCAAGCCTCCCGTAAGCCACGTGGCCCATCTTCAGCCTGCAACCTATTGCAGCGCAGAGAGGATGGTTGCGTGTCGATCAAGCCGCCTTCGGATATTCTTCTCGATGTCGCCCGCGCCGCCGATCCGGCGAAGTCGTCGGCGGCAATGGAGCGCCTTACGCGTCTTGCGGCGGACTCCGGCGTTGATAATACGCAATTCAGCGATATCTTGAGTCATGTCGATACGCCACGCGCGGCGTCCAACGCGGCTTCTTTGCCGGCGCTCGCCGAACCGCGCTTTGCCAACACGCAGCCGGAAAAGACCAAGGACGCGGCTGAGACCAAGGCCTATCAGGGCATCGCCGCGCTGCTCCTCGAGAACCTTGTCGAAAACATGCTGCCGGAGAGCGACGAATTCTTCGGCTCGGAAGCCGGTGCGGGCATTTGGCGCTCGATGCTCGCGCAAGAACTGGGAACGAATCTGTCGAAGAGCGTCGACCTCGGCATTGCTCCCAAGCATATCAAATCAAGCCACACGCATCACGGCTGGCGGCCCGGCGGCGAGTTGCAGGCCTCGCTCGCACCCTTGCCGCTTCCCGGTGCTAAACATTCGTGATGAGCGATGGCAATGGTGGATCTGCCAGACGAAAAAACGCCGAAGCGGATGGGAGAACCGGCCGCAACCGACCCGGCGCGGGCTGCCGCGCTGCGTGAAGGCTTCTCGCAGACGATCGAGCGCATTGAGCGGCTCATCGATCTCGAAACGGCGACGTTGGAGCAATATCGGCCGATTGATTTTTCGGAATTCAATCATCGCAAGAGCCATGCGCTTCTGGAATTGAGCCGCGCCATGCGGGCGGTCGGCGCGGAAGCCCGCGATCCCGGCATGCGCGAGGAGCTCGAGCGTCTGAGCGGCAAGCTGAAGCGTAATCTCGCGACGCTTGAGATTCATCTGAAGGCGGTGCGGGAGGTCTGTACGCTCATATCGCGCGCGATTCAGACGGAAGAATCGGACGGCACTTATTCCTCGGCGATTCACCGCAGGTATGAGCAATCATGATCAAGCTGATCGCGAGCTGCGCCTGGGTTTGCCTGCTGACGGCGGCAGCGGGATACGCCACGACTTTCGTCAAGCTCGATCATGCGGCGGCTGCAGCGCCCGACGATAGCGCTTCCGGGGCCATGGAATACAAGAAGCTGCCGCCGATCAACGTGCCGATGATCGCCGACGGCGCCGTTCAAGGTTATGTCGTGGCCGAGCTCGGCTACACCTACACGCAGAATCTTTCGAAAGCGCCGGTGCCGCCGGATGTCTATCTCCTCGATGAGGCATTCCGCGCAATCTATTCGGATACGACGCTCGATTTCCATCATCTCGAACGATACGACGTGACGGGGTTGACCAAGAAGCTGGTCGATCGCGTCAACCAGCGGCTGCATATGCCGGTCGTCAAGGACGTCCTCGTTCAAGAGCTGAATTTCTTTCCGAAGAGCGATGTCTTTCGCTGAGAGGCCGGTCTTCGCGGCGAATGCACAAGTTTCGAACTGGGGGTTAGCAAAATGGCTTTTGATCGATTGACCTGGATTGGTTTCATGATCGTAGCGCTGGGCTGGGCGCTGCTTTTGTCCGGTGCGCCGACGCTGCAGTTTTTTGTTGCCGCGATCGGCCACAAATTGCCGTTCGATATGCCGGCGATTTCGCAAGCCACGATTCTCAGCGGCTTCGGACTCGCGATTCTCGGCGCGCTGCAGACGGGCTTCGGCGCATTGAAGCAGTTCTTCGATGCGGTGGTGGCTCGCACCGCCCGGCCAAGCGAGACGGCGCCGGCGTCGCGCAAAAATCCCGACATCAAGGTTGTCGAGCGCGGCCGGCTGAAAGACCGGCCCTATGTTCTCTTCGGCGACGGGACGATC
>JAJXZC010000578.1 GCA_021780275.1 Pseudomonadota bacterium | reverse complement strand
TCGCTTCGCCGTGGACGACCATGCGCATATCCCTCCCCAAGCCCCCGCCCGGGCAGACCTTCAGCTTGCCGGATTTTTCCGAAGCCGCAAGCCTGCTGCGCGAAATCTCCCGATGCGCTAGGAAGAACCATCTGCCCGGAGGATCACATGCTTTTTCTCGACATCCTGAAATATGTCCGCCCCATCGAAGAGGTCGACGCGCTTCTCGAACCCCATCGCGACTGGCTCATGCGAGGCTTCGCCTCCGGCCACATGCTGATGGCAGGCCGCCGCGATCCCCGCATCGGCGGCGTCATCCTCATCAAGGCGGAAACGCTGGCGGAGGCGCGAACCGTGGCCGAGGTCGATCCCTTCATCACGGAAGGGGTCGCGGAATACGACCTCATCGCCTGGGAGCCCACCATGCGTTCCGCCGATGCGCCGGAAGCCTGGGGCCCGAAGGCTGCCGTCATCCGCTGAGTTTTTCGACCGTCTTCGTGGTGCTGAAGCCCGGAACGAGATCAATGATGGCGACCTTGCCGCCATGCGCCTGCACGAAGTCGGCGCCGACGATCGTCTCGACCGTGTAGTCCCCGCCCTTGATGAGAACATCGGGGCGCAGGCTGCGGATCAGATTTTCCGGCGTGTCCTCCTCGAAGATCACGACGAGATCGACGCTCGCGAGAGAGGCAAGCACCGTCGCGCGAGCGATATCGGGCTGGATCGGCCGCGTCGGCCCCTTGAGCCGCGACACGGATGCGTCGCTGTTGAGCCCGACAATCAGCCGGTCGCAGAGCGCGCGGGATTGCGCGAGCAACGTCACATGGCCGGGGTGCAGAAGATCGAAGCAGCCATTGGTGAAGCCGACCTTGAGCCCCTTGGCGCGCCATGATGCCGCAATGTCCTGCGCGGCCGCTTGCGTCGCGACCTTGAGTTCGATCGAGGAGAGTTCATTCTCTCGCAGTTTCGCGGCCAACTCGTCGAGATAGACAACCGCCGTTCCGACCTTGGCCACCACGATACCCGCCGCCGTGTTGGCAAGGCTTGCCGCGTCAACGAGCGAAAGCCCGCCCGCAAGGGCTGCCGCAAGCGTCGAGATCACCGTGTCGCCCGCGCCGGACACGTCGAAGACTTCGCGAGCCTCCGCCGGGAGATGCGTGACCTCGCCAGACGCCGTCACGACGCTCATGCCTTCCTGGCTCCGCGTCACGATCATTGCATCGATACCGGCCTCGCCGATCACCTGGCGCGCCAGCGTCACGATGGCTTCATCGCCGCTCGCATTTTCACCCGTCGCCTCGGCAAGCTCCTTGCGGTTCGGCGTCACCACGCTTGCGCCGCGATAAAGGCTGTAATCGCGCCCCTTCGGGTCCACGACCACGGGAATGCCCGCAGCGCGCGCCGCGTCGATGACCGCGCGGCAGACCTCGGGTGTCAGAACTCCCTTGCCGTAGTCGGACAGCACCACGACCTGCACACCCGCAAGGAGGCCGCGCGCACGATCGATCAGTTCTCCCTGCTGCGCGGAGGACAGCGCGGAATTGGTCTCATGGTCCGCGCGCAGCACCTGCTGGCCCATGGCGACGAAGCGCGTCTTGACCGTCGAGCGGCGCTGCGGCTCCACGACGAGGCTCGCCTCGAGATGCGGCACGTTCCCAAGCATCCGTGCAATCTCGTCACCCACATCGTCAGCGCCGACGGCAGAGGCAAAAGCGACATGGGCACCGAGCGCGGCGAGGTTGCGCGCGACATTGCCGGCGCCGCCGAGCATGGCGCGTTCATCCTTCACGCGGAGCACGGGGATCGGCGCCTCCGGCGAAATGCGCTCCACATCGCCATAGACATAGCGATCGAGCATGACATCGCCGACGCAGAGGATTTTCGTTCCCTCGAGCGCCTCGACCTTGCTCGCCAGATGTTGCTTGTCCGCCATGCTTTGCCCGGTCGTCCTATTCCGCAGCCGAGGCCTTGGAGCTGCGCCCATAAACATCGTCGTAGCGCACGATGTCGTCCTCGCCGAGATAGTCGCCCGACTGCACCTCGATGATGCTCAAGGGTTCGTCGCCCGGGTTTTCGAGCCTGTGCTTCACGCCCACCGGGATATAGGTCGACTCATTCTCGCGCAGCGTCCTGATCTCCTCGCCGACGGTGACGCGCGCCTCGCCGCTCACGACGACCCAATGCTCCGCACGATGATGATGCATCTGGAGCGACAGCGACGCGCCCGGATGCACCATCAGATGCTTCACCTGATGGCGCTCACCGGAATCGAGAGCTTCGTAGAAACCCCACGGCCTATGGACGCGATTATGCGCCTGATGCTCGGTGCGTCCTTCGGCGGCGATGCGCTCGACGATCTTCTTCACATCCTGGACGCGATCCTTCGAAGCGATGAAAAGAACGTCGCCCGTTTCCACGACAATCAGGTTTTCGATCCCGAGCGTCGCAACGAGGCCGGTCTCGGCGCGGACGAAACAGTTTTTCGTATCGAGCGCCAGAATATCGCCCGACAGCACATTGCCGTCCTTGTCCTTCTCACCGATTTCCCAGAGCGCCGACCAGCTGCCGATGTCGCTCCAGCCCATTTCGACCGGCACGACGACGGCGTCGCGCGTATGTTCCATGACCGCATAGTCGATCGAGTCCGACGGGCAGGCATTGAAGGCTTCAGGCTGCAGCCGCACGAAATCGAGATCACGGGTTCCCTTGTGCACGGCCTCGGTTGCGAGCGAGGCGATGGCCGGGCAGTGAACGCGCATCTCATCGAGGATGCGATCGGCGCGGAACATGAAGATACCGGCGTTCCAGTCATAACCGCCCTGATCGAGATAGGCCTTTGCCTTTTCGAGATCGGGTTTTTCGACGAAACGTTCCACAGCGAAAGCGCCTTCGCCCATCGCGGCACCGCGCTTGATATAGCCATAGCCGGTTTCCGGCGCCGAAGGCACGATGCCGAAGGTGACGAGCTTGCCTTCCCGCGCGAGTTCCGCGCCCCGCTTCACGGCCTCATGGAAGGCCGCAACATCGCGAATGTGATGGTCGGCAGGAAGAAGAAGAAGGACGCCCTTCGGATCGTGCGTCTGAACATAGGCGGCGGCGGCGGCAGCGGCAGGCGCCGTGTTGCGGCCTTGCGGTTCGAGCAGATGGGCAAGCGGCGTGAGCCCTGCCTCACGCATCTGCTGTGCGATGATGAAGCGGTGTTCGTCATTGGAAACAATGACGGCGGGAGCGAACAATTCCGGATCGGTCACGCGCAGCGCCGTTTCCAGCAGCATGGCGCGTTCCGATACCAGCGGAAGCAGCTGCTTGGGATAAAGCGCGCGGCTGGTCGGCCAGAGCCTCGACCCAACGCCGCCCGACAGGATGACCGGATATATCGTCACATCGACCCTCGTTACTTGGCGCCGGAACCTACCACATCCTCCGGGGTCTCACGACAAGACCCGGTGACGCCCTTGGGCTAGAGTTAATGCCCGCCGCGAGGCGAGGCTGCTCGGTAGCGGCTTTTTGTCAGTTTATCAGTTTTGCGGCACTCGGCATCATCCCGGATGGATAAATCCGGGACAGGCGGGGTCTCGCCAGCGAGGCTCCGCTCATGGACAATCACGGCGCCCCCGCCGATTCCTTGCGAGGCGGGCGGCATTCATGCGAAACATCGGCGGTCGGCCAGCGGTGCGTTTCGGCTCCCTCCGGCGTTGATAGAGCAAAGAGCGCGAAAGGATCGGCATCAGAATGGCGCCCAAGAAACTTCGGAAAGTCGTTTTCCCCGTTGCCGGACTCGGCACGCGCTTTTTGCCCGCGACCAAGGCGATCCCGAAAGAAATGCTGACCGTCGTTGACAAGCCGGTCATCCAGTATGCGGTCGAGGAAGCGATCGAGGCCGGGATCGAGCATTTCGTCTTCGTGACGGGCCGCGGCAAAGGCGCGATCGAGGACCATTTCGATCTCGCCTACGAACTTGAGGCGACCCTGAAAACCCGCGGCAAGACCGCAGAATTT
>JAJXZC010000847.1 GCA_021780275.1 Pseudomonadota bacterium | reverse complement strand
CTCTGCGAAACAGGCAGTCCAAGTTCTTCATTCGTATTGTCGTCGAGCGCCACGGTCTCTTCTGCACTTTCGGGCGCTTCATCAACTTCGTCAGCGACCGGCGGCGTATAGGGCACATCCGGGCCGACAAGCCGGAGACCCGGCACGCGCCATGTCAGCGCATCGAACTCGCCTGTCACCGGATTGATCGGCGACCAGTCATGCGAGCGCCAGCCCTCGCCCGTCCAGGCGGGATCTTCCGGCGCATGGAGCGCCCGCGACAGCCACTCGCGCGCGCTGCCGCGATTGCCGAACTCGCCCTCTTCGATCTCCGCCATCAATTCACAAATACGCTGCGTCGGACGCTCGACCGCATCCTGACCGACGAAAATTTCCAAAGCGCCGCGCGCTGCAAGCCAGTCGCGCGCGCCGACAGCGGCCCGCGCCAGCGCCACACGGCTTTCGACGTGATCTCGATTGTGACCAGCGAGAAGCTTCATCCGCTTGAAGCGATCATAGCCGCTCTCGCCTTCGACGAGACCCATATAGGCCTCCGCAAGATCAGGATGCGGCGAGACCGACCACGCCGTCTCGACGAGCTTCGCGCCCTTGCGCACGCGGCCAAGCTCGCCGCAAAGTTTTGCAGCCAGCGAAACGGCGGGCACGAAATGAGGATCAAGCGCCACAGCCTGCATCGCCTGCTTCAAGGCATGGTCGAGCGCGGGCTTGCGCTCTTCACCAACCTTCATGCGCGCGGCTTCGGCTTCCTTCATGGCGAGCGCTGTCAGCAGCACGAGACGACGACGACGCGCGTCAGTCTTGTTGACCTGCTTTGCCTTGAAGCTCTGATCGAGTGTGCGAAGCGCTGCGCCCCATTCCTGGTCTGCGGCTTCGATTTCAAAAACAGCCTGCGCCGCCCAGCCTGCATTGGGCCTCAGACGGAAGGCGCGGCGCGCATATTCCAATGCGCTGGCGCGATCGCCTGCACGACGCGCCTGCACGAAAAGCCCTCGCAAACCGAGGAAAGCCGTTTCGGGCTCGTCGAGCATCGACTGAAAATATTTACCCGCATCATCGTCGCGGCCTTCGAGCTGCGCGGCCTGCGCCGAGAGCAACAAGGTCATGGGACTGTCTTTGAGAAGCTTGCGCGCACGGCTCGCATGACGCTTTGCATCCGCGGGATCGCCGGCGGCCACCGCAACCATGCCACGCGACAGCGCGAGAAATCCGTTCTGTCGGCGTCGTGCATCGAGATAGTTCGAGACGCTCGCAGGGGCGCGAACGAGACCCGAGGCTGCCCGCCAGACAAAGAGAACGACAAGCGCCAGCACGATGAGAATGCCAAGCCCGATGACAAAACTCGTGCGCACCTCATAGCCGCGCCAATGCAGCACAAGGTCGCCGGGGTTGTCGGCAAACCAGACGGAGATCGCCGCCAGACCGGCGATAATCAGAAATGTGTAAAGCGCGCGCAGCATCAGTCTTTGGCTCCGGCGGCAAGGCGCTTGGTCACATTATCCGTGAGCGCGGAGAGAAGTTGGTTTGTCTTGACGCGATCGCTCGCGTCCTTGACCCAGGGCGCTGCCGCTTCCGCCGCTGCACCCTTGAAGCCTTGCGCTTCGGCAACCGCACCTGCAAGGTCGTCACGCTTCACGCGCTCTTCCATACGCGCGAGAACGGCGTCCGTGTCGTCACCCGAAATCTCGCCGGTGCGGCGAATGGTGACGAGCTTGCGCGCATTGGACAGGAAACGCTGCCAGAGGCTTTCGTTCTTCGCGGCGCGTTCGGCATCGAGCACCTTCTGCACGAGACCGGGAAAGCGCGCTTCGATCTCGCCCTTGGTCGGCACACCCGTTGCGGCGACTCCCTTCAACTGATCGATCTCGGGCTCGTTCGGCAGGAATGTCGCGACCACATTGAGCTCGCGCTCGAAGCCGCTCGACGTCGTCGCGACGCGCGAGAGATTTGAAAGCGCAAGTCCGAGCGCCGCGCGCGCCGCGGCATCGGGATCATCCTTCTTCGCTTCGAGCTTTGCAACGCGGCCATCGAGATCGTTGATCTTGGGCGCAAGACTATCGACCGCCGTGTTGAGCGCCTTCACCATCGCGGAAAGACGATCAATCTGATCGGCGATATCCGCAGGCGGCATCTGCTTCTGCAATTCATCGATCCGTGCATTGCCGGCCTTGGTCGCGGCATCGGCATCGGACAGCGCCTTCTTCAAGGCTTCGGTCGAACTCTCCAGCGCGT
The DNA here is from genome assembly GCA_021780275.1 of Pseudomonadota bacterium. Next base: position 1,750 of record JAJXZC010000847.1, on the reverse strand, counting down.
CGAGACGCGCGGCAACCGCCGCGGCGGTATCCGTACCGCTGGTGGCAGCGGCGAGTTTTTCTTCGACTGCCTTCAAGGCATCGGCGCGCGCCGCATCATTGTTCTCGACCGTCGCGATCCGCGCATTCATACCCTGAAGCGCTGCGCTGTTGTCGCTGCCGAAATTGAGCAGGCCTGCGCCGTAAAATCCGCCACCGACGACAAGTGCGCCGACGAGACCCGCGACGGCTGCCGCGCCATAAAGACGACCCGAACCGCCGGACGAGGCTTCAGAGGAGGCCGCAGGCTTCGCCGTCTCTTTCGGCTTCTCCGCGCCAGCCTTTTCTTCGGATACTTTTTCAGCCGAGGCGTCGATCACCGGCGGCTCCTTGCGAGGACGCTCGGGCGAGGGCTTGTTGCGCTCGGGCTGCAAGACCTCCGGTTCAGGCTTGCTGGCGCTATTCTCGCTCTTGTCGTTCTGATCGCTCATGATCCTGGTATCTCGCATCGCATCAAAAAGGGCGCAAATCACCCGAAACCGGGAGAGGTCCGCCCACTATAAAGGGGATCGTGGCCTGACAAAGGCAGAACCCGCGATTTCGAACCAATCTTGCGTACTTAGGGTAACTCAATTGCCAATCAATGACAGCAAGGCAGACTGTCTCGGTTCGTCACTGACCTGAATGTCGCAAAACGGGAGACCCGCAAGCGCCTCGGCGACGGGCGCGGAGAGGCAATAGGCAGTCAAGGGCTTGAGAGTGGCTTCAAGTTCCGCCGCCCTGACGAGAGCGGCAAAGCTCGCTGCCGTGCGCGGCGAATAGAAGAGAACACCATCGACCGTCCCCGCCGCCAGAGCCTGACACGCCGCCTCCGGCAGATGCGTTGCCGCTTGCGCCTCGTAGAGGACGACGCGCACGACGCAGAACCCTTTGGCTTCGAGCCCACCCTTGAGATCGCCTGCCGTGACACTGCCTGCAACGTGAAGGAGCGGACCCGACGATGGATCGAGCTTCGATGCGGCGAGCATCACCAAGCTGTCGACATTGCCTTCGGCGCTGACAACGGAAGTAAACCCCGCCTCACGCGCCGCCTCGGCGCTCGCCGCACCGACCGTCAGGACGGAAATGGATTTCAATTTCTTGAAATCAGAGTGACCAGCAATCGCCCGCGCGCCATTGGCGCTGGTAATGAGGATCGCCTGCCAGGCTTCATCAGGGATCGCCGCATCGGCAATCGACTGGATCACCAGCAGCGGCGAAGCAATGGCTTCATGACCAAGCGCTTCGAGCGCAGCAATGGTGGCGCTCGCATCCTCGTCGGGTCGGGTGACGAGCAAGCGCATCGGCGTCAGCCTGTCGTGAAGAATTGCGGACCGGCGCGGCCCTTCAGCTCATTGCCTGCGTCAATGCCCATGGCGACTGCATCGGACGCAAGGCCGTCGCGCGAAACTTCGAGCACTTCCTTGCCGTCGGGCGTCAGGATCATGCCGCGCAGCGACATGCGCTTGCCGGAGATTTCAGCAAGCGCTGCAATCGGCGTGCGGCAGGAGCCATCGAGCACGGCGAGCATCGCGCGCTCAGCGGAAATCCGGAGCGCCGATTCTGGATGGTTGAAGGTGGCAAGAACCTTCGCCGCCTCCGCGTGATGCTTCGGCACCCACGAGAAGGAAGGTACCGCTGTGATGTCACGCAGCCGCTGCGCTACCGAGTTGATGAAGTTCAAGAAGCAGGTTCGCCGCCGGTTGAGAACGTCCTCACCGGAGATCTGTCCC
>JAJXZC010000139.1 GCA_021780275.1 Pseudomonadota bacterium | reverse complement strand
GAAATTCGGAATTGACCTGCGAATAACCGTACCGGCACTGCATCGGATCGGGATTGCCTGAAAGCAGTTTGTCGCCGCGGTTCAATGCGTCCCGAATCGCCTCGTCCTGTTCCCGGTTCAATCCGCGCTCCGCCGCCAGTCGGCAGGCCAGCCCTTCGTTCAGTGCCCGCACTTCAAAAGCATCGCCGATTTCGTGGAGATTGAACGAACGGACCGCGAAGCCGCGATTGGGTGCATGGTCCAGCAATCCCTCACCCGCCAGCATCTGCAGAGCGGCGCGCACCGGCGTCCGCGAGACACCCAAAGTGTTCGCCAAATGAACCTCGTTGATCCGGCCGGGCCCGATCTGGCCATCCAGCAAAGCGCTACGGATGGATTCGGTCACTGCAAGGGACCGAGTGCGCTTTCTTTGTGCAGGGACGCCGCTTCCAGCGGCATTGGATGCCTCGGTCATATCAGCTCGATCGTTCTTAGGCTCCTCACTTGCGGGATTCTCATATCCCGTCCGAGTGAATGATCCAATTGGATTCTGCAAGGGCCAAACTGAACACAGTTTGGCATGATAAATGCCAGTTTGTATCCACTAGCCTGCCTTCGGGTGGTGCCTGATCCCTACGAGAGGACAAATGCATTCCGAAAAAGCATACGTGTTCAGTCCGTCGCTGGCCTCCTTGCCAATCACCGAATCGGCATCTCGCTTTCCGGTGCGCCGTATTTACTGCGTCGGCCGCAATTATGTTTCCCATATCCGCGAGATGAAGGAAGGCGACGAGCGCGACCCGCCATTCTTTTTTCAGAAGCCTGCCGACTCGCTCGTGATGGACGGCGGCGAGGTGCCCTATCCTTCTGCGACCGAGGATTTTCAATACGAAGTTGAACTTATTGTTGCGATCGGGACCGGCGGCGCCTTCATCCCTGTCACCCGCGCTCTCGATCACGTCTATGGCTATGCGGTCGGTCTCGATATGACCCGGCGCGATCTTCAACGCGAGGCGCGCGAGCGCCAGCTTCCATGGGAGCCCGGAAAATCCTTCGATCATTCGGCGCCCTGTGGGGCCATCTATCGAAAAGGTGCGGTCGGCCATCTCGCGTCCGGCGCCATCAAATTGTTCGTCAATGGCGCTGAGCGCCAGCAGGGCAACCTGCAGCAGATGATCTGGAACGTGCCGGAAATCATCGCAAATCTCTCGTTGCAGTACCGGCTCGAACCCGGCGACCTGATTTTCACCGGCACGCCCGCGGGCGTCGGTCCCGTGGTCGTCAATGACCGCCTTTATGCGGTGATCGAGGGCCTCGGCACGTTGTCCGTCACGATAACGCCGAAGGAGATCTGAAGTGCTGCCGACAGAACGCATCGCCTATTCGCCCATCGCAGGCCGGAAGCCCTTAAAGATTCCGGAAGGCAAACGCATCGCCGTCTGGGTCATCGTGAACGTAGAAGAATGGGACGCGCGCGAAACAATGCCGCGTACTGTTCTGACCCCGCCCGCCGGCGGGTCGCCTTCGCCTGACATCCCCAATTGGGCTTGGCATGAATACGGCAATCGCGTCGGCTTCTGGCGCATGCTCGATGTCTTCGACACGTTGAAGATTCCAGCGGCCCTCGCGATCAACGGCTCGGCAATCACGGCCTATGAACCAATCGCCCGGGCCGCGCTCGACCGAAAATGGGAATTCATCGGACACGGATTCACGCAGAAGAACATGCAGAAGGTCGCGGATGAGCGCGAAGACATCCGCAAGACTTCGAGCGCCATCGAATCCTTCACCGGCCGCCGCGCGCGCGGTTGGCTCGGGCCAGGCCTGACGGAAACCTGGCAGACACCCGACCTGCTCAAGGAATTGGGCTACGATTACGTCTGCGATTGGGTCCTCGACGACCAGCCCGTCACATTGCGAACTGAACATGGTCCGCTCGTCAATCTGCCCTATACGCAAGAGTGCAACGATGTCGCGATGATGCTGATCCAGCATCACCAGGCGTCGGAATATCGCGATCGTGCCATCGATCAATTCGAGCAGATCTACGCCGACGCCAAGGATAGCGCCCGCGTGATGGCGCTCGTGGTGCATCCTTACATCATGGGCGCGCCGCATCGACTTCGTTACTTCCGCGAAGCCTTGCAGCACATCGCGGCCAAGCCCGACGTCGCGTGGTGGACCGGCGAACAAATCCTCGATTGGTACATGACGCAAACGGCAGAAGTCTCCTCGAATATGACTGAGGAGACGCGATGAAGAAAGATCTTTCCAACTATGCGCTGAAGATCGGCCTTATGCTCGCAAGCCTGACTCCAACGCATTCGGTTGCGGCGCCGCTGCAACATCTCACCGTCAATGTCTTCCCCGGCGGTTTCAACTGGCCGCTTTTCGTTGCGCGGGATAAAGGCCTGTTCGCGCAGCAAGGACTCGAGGTCGAGATTCAGCCGACCACCGGCTCCGTCGCACAAATGTCGGGCCTCGCGTCGGGACGCTTCGATATTGCGATGACGGCGATCGATAACATCGTCGCCTATGCCGAAGGCGAAGGTGACAAATCTGTCGGCAAGCAGCCCGATTTCTTCGCCTTCATGGGAAGCGACAGCGGCTTTCTGAGCCTCGTCAGTGTCCCCACGATCAAGGACGTATCGGCATTGCGCGGTACGACGCTTCTCGTCGATGCGCGCAGCACCGGCTATGCTTTCGTGCTCTATGATATGCTCAAGCGCGTCGGCCTCAAGGATAGCGACTATCGGATTAAGCCAGCCGGCGGCATGGTGCAGCGTTGGACGGCCATGCAGAAAGGTCTTGGTTCCGCCACCCTTCTCTCGACGCCTTTCGACATTCTCGCCAAGGACAAGGGATTTCATCAGTTCGCTTGGGCGACGCGTGTCATCGGCCCCTATCAAGGAAATGTTGCTGCGACCAAGCGCGGCTGGGCCGCAGCACATCGCCAGGAGGTGATCGGCTATATCCGCGCTTATTCCGCCGCTATCGACTGGCTCTATCGCCCGCAGAACCGCGACGAGGCGATCCGCATCCTGCGCGCCAACCTGCCGACGATGCCTGAAAAACTCGCCGAGCAGACGTATGGCGAATTGCTCGATCCGAAGAGCGGGTTCTCCCGCGGCGCAAAAGTCGATGAAGCGGGCATAAAGACGGTGCTTCGTCTGCGCAGCACCTATGGCAAAGGCCCTCAGCTTGACGACCCGTCTCGCTATTTCGATGCGGGCTATTGGTCGCAGGCCGTGAAGAGTGCCGCAAATTAACGGCCAGCGAAGGAAGACAGCATCATGTCAACGGACCAAATCACCGAATATGCACCAATTGACCGGGCAGAACATGCGGCGATTCACGACGCGGTGCGGATCGCGGGCGTCGGCATGTTCGTGCTGCTTCTCGCCACCTACGCGCTCAACGCGATGGATCGCCAGATCTTTCCGCTTCTGCTCAACGATGTGCGCCATCAATATGGCTTCTCCCTGGCGAGCGGCGGTCTTCTCTCGACGGTCTTTACATTCGGGATGGCTTGCGCCGGTCTGCCGACGGGCTGGCTGATGGCACGTCTGTCACGACGTGCGACGGTGCAACTCGGTATCGCGATCTTCTCGGTGGCGACCGTGCTCACGGCTCTGGCGCCGGGCTTTTGGACGATGATGCTCTGCCGCGGCCTCACCGGCGTGGGCGAGGCGATGCAATTGACTGCATTGCTGGGGATCGCCGGAAGCTATTTTGTCAGACATCGCGCGCTCGCCGTCGGCGCCATCAATACGTCCTTCGGTATCGGTGCCATTATCGGGCCGGCCTTGGGTGGATTCCTCATAGCGTCGTATCGAAGCTGGCATGCGCCGATGTTCGTCTTCGGCGGATTGGGGCTCATCGCCATCCTGCTGATCGTTGCCTTCGTCCGGCCTTGGCTAAGCGAGGCGGCGATGACTATGGCTTCGCCCCGCGGCCGCGCCGGCGGCGCCGAAACCCTGTTCAACCGCGATACCGTGCT
>JAJXZC010000344.1 GCA_021780275.1 Pseudomonadota bacterium | reverse complement strand
CAGGCGTATGCCGCGGCGTTGGCGATGCCGCGCGAGGTGACGGAGGGAATGAGGACATGCGCGGGTTTGGCCGCGCCGAGCAGCAGCGGCGCGACGACGATGCCGTCGCCGAGGATCTTCATGAGGTGAAAGGCGATGTTGGCGGCGTCGATGTTGGGCATGACGAGCAGGTTCGCCTGTCCTTTCAGCTCGGAATTGGGGAAGAGCTTTTCGCGGATCTCCTCGGAGAGCGCGGCGGAGGCGGTCATCTCGCCTTCGACGGAAAGTTCCGGCGCGCGGTCCTTGATCATCTGCGTGGCCGTGCGCATCTTGAGGGCCTCGGGGCAGTCGATGCTGCCGAAGTCGGAGCGGGAGAGCAGCGCGATGCGCGGCTCGATGCCGAATTTCTTGATCTCCTCGGCGGCGAGCAGGGTCATGTCGCAAAGGTCCTCAGCTGACGGATCGGCGTTGACGAAGGCGTCGCAGAAGAAGAACGTGCCCTTGGGCAGGATCATGATGCTCAAAGAGGCGCAGGCGCGCACGCCCTCGGCGAGGCCGATGACGTCGGTGATGTGCTGGTAATGGCGGTCATAGCGGCCGATGGTGCCGCAGATCATCGCGTCGGCGTCGTTCTTGCGCAAAAGCAGCGCGGCGATGAGGGTGTTGCGCGTGCGCACCAGCTGCCGCGCCGAGGCGGGCGTGATGCCTTTGCGTTCCATCAGCTTGTGATAGGTCTGCCAGTAATCGTTGAAGCGCGGGTCGTCCTCGGGATTGACGATGTCGAAGTCGCGGCCTTTTTTCATGCGCAGGCCGAGCTTGTCGATGCGCGCGCGGATGACTTCCTCGCGTCCGACGAGCACGGGCCGCGCGGCGCGGTCCTCGACCAGCGTTTGCGCGGCGTGGAGCACGCGCATTTCCTCGCCTTCGGCGAAGGCGACGCGCTTGGGGTTGGAGATGGCGCGGGCGTAGATCGGGCGCATCAGCTGGCCCGATTTGTAGACGTATTTTTCCAGCCGCGCGCGGTAGGCGGCGAGATCCGCGATCGGGCGCGTGGCGACGCCGCTGTCCATCGCCGCTTTCGCGACCGCAAGCGGCAGTTCGAGGATCAGGCGCGGATCGAACGGCTTGGGGATCAGGTATTCCGGGCCGAACTGCAACGGCACGTCGCCGTAGACGGCGGCGACTTCCGCCGTGGCTTCGGCCATGGTGAGCTGGGAGAGCGCCTCGACGCAGGCGACCTTCATCTTTTCGTTGATCGTCGTCGCGCCGACGTCGAGCGCGCCCCTGAAGATGAACGGGAAGCACAGTGCGTTGTTGACCTGGTTGGGATAATCCGAGCGTCCGGTGCAGACGATCGCGTCGGGCCTTGCGGCGCGCGCTTCCTCGGGCATGATCTCGGGCGTGGGGTTGGCGAGCGCCATGATCAGCGGCGCCTTGCCCATCGACCGCAGCATCTGCTGCGTCAGCACGCGCGGGGCGGAGAGGCCGAGGAAAACGTCGGCGTCGCGGATCGCTTCCTTCAGCGTGCGGAGTTTCGTTTCCTGAGCGAAGGTTTTTTTCGTTTCGTCCATGTCCTCGTTGCGGCCCTTGTGGACGACGCCGTAAAGGTCGGTGAGCAGGATGTTCTTTTTCGGCACGCCCATCTCGACCAGCAAAGAGACGCAGGCGAGCGCCGCCGCGCCCGCGCCCGCCGTGACGATTTTCACGTTTTTGATGTCGCGCCCGGAATAGGTGAGCCAGTTGCGGAACGCCGTGGCGACGATGATCGCCGTGCCGTGCTGGTCGTCGTGGAAGACGGGGATCTTCATGCGCTCCTTGAGGCGCCGCTCGACCTCGAAGCATTCGGGCGATTTGATGTCCTCGAGGTTGATGCCGCCGAAGCTCGGCTCCAGCGCGGCGATGATGTCGACCAGCTTGTCGACGTCCGTCTCGGCGATTTCGATGTCGATGGCGTCGATGCCGGAGAACTTCTTGAACAGGACGGACTTGCCTTCCATGACCGGCTTGGCGGCCAGCGGGCCGATGTTGCCGAGGCCGAGCACGGCGGTGCCGTTGGTGATGACGGCGACGAGATTGCCGCGCGCGGTATAGAGGCTGGCGGCGTTCGGGTCGGCGGCGATCGCCTCGCGCGGCGCGGCGACGCCGGGCGAATAGGCGAGCGCGAGGTCGCGCTGGGTCAGGACGGCTTTCGTCGGCGTAATGGAGATTTTCCCCGGGCCGTTCGGTTCCCGGTGATAGGCGAGCGCGTCATTGTAAAGTGAGTCTTTTTTCATGATTTTCCCCGAAAGCCGGATAAAATTCTCCGCGTGTCAGATTATACACTTTTTTGGCTAAAGGATTGTAATTTTTGAAAGTTATGACTTTTGAAAAATTCTTTAAAGCGCTTTTGGCAAAAAGTCGCCGCGGCACTGACGAAACTATGCTGTTTATCAGAGGCTTATATCAATATTTGATATTAAATTACATTAAAATAATATTTTTCGCAATAAAAAGTCTGTAAAAGGTCTCCCATAAGATATAGAATTACATTCGCTATTCATATAACGCAATGAGCGCATGCCGGTTTATCGACTGACTCATCACTGACGGTACAAGAAGATATGGAAAATTCTTCGGCAAGAAAAACCGTACTTGTTACAGGCTCCACCAGCGGCATCGGCCTTGGGGTGCTGCAAGCTTTCGGCGCGCAAGGCTGCAATCTGGTGATGAACGGTTTCAGGGATCAATCCGAGATCAAAGACCTTCAGGAAGACATCATGCGCCGTTGCGGCGTGGAGATGATCTATTCCGGCGCCGACATGCGCAAGCCCGAAGAGATCCGCGGCATGATGCAGGCGGCGGAAAAAGCTTTCGGCGGCGTCGACATCCTCGTCAACAACGCCGGCATCCAGAACGTGCAGCCGATCGACGAATTCTCCGATGAAAAGTGGGACGACATCATCGCCGTCAACCTCTCTTCCGCCTTTCACACTATCAAGGCCGCCGCGCCGGCGATGAAGAAAAAGGGCTGGGGGCGGGTCATCAACATCGCCTCGGTGCACGGGCTGGTCGCGTCGAAGTTCAAATCCGCCTACGTCGCCGCCAAGCACGGCATGGTGGGGCTGACGAAAGCGGCGGCGCTCGATCTCGCCGAATTCGGCATCACGGTCAACGCCATCTGCCCCGGCTATGTCGATACGCCGCTGGTCAGGGGGCAGATTCCGCAGCAGATGAAAGAGCATAACTTAAGCGAAAAAGAGGTCATCGAAAAAGTCATGCTGAAAAATCACGCGGTGAAACAGTTTGTCGAAGTCGGGGATCTTGCCGCGCTGGCGGTCTTTCTGTCTTCGGACGCCGCCGTCGCCATGACGGGGCAGGCTTTGGCCATGGACGGAGGGTGGACGGCGCAATGAGCAAGCAACAACCGGACAAGGCCATATATTCCTTCTATCAGGCGGCCGAACGCGGCATCAAGGCCTACTTCAACATGCTGGCCGCGGGCGCGTCGCTCCAGTCGCAGATGCTGGAGGCTTTCGGGCCGGTCGTCATGATGCCGCAGGTTTACAAGGACGTCGGCAACCGGCTTGCGGCGGCGTCGGGCGTCCTGGCGCAGATGGGCAAGGAGTTCCCGAAACCGGCCTTCGGACTGACGGAGACGTCCATCGGCGGCAAGCCGGTCAACGTGACCGAGGAGGCCGTGCTGAAAAAGGATTTCTGCACGTTGCTGCATTTCAAGCGCGACACGAAGCGCAACGACCCGAAGGTCGTTTGCTTAGAGAAGGTTAATGCTCGGGAGCTGAGTTTTGAGCAAATCGGGCAAAAAGTCGGAACGATCGTTATGGACGTCTCCTTTATTTCGATCGAGAAGATTCTTCCTGCGCTGCTTCAATTTTCGATGTCAGAAACCGACTGGATTACGCTGATTAAACCGCAGTTTGAGGCGGGTAAGGACAAGGTGGGCAAAGGCGGAATCGTAACGTCAGAAAATGATCGCACCGAGGCCGTCGAACGAGTCAGTCATTT
>JAJXZC010000461.1 GCA_021780275.1 Pseudomonadota bacterium | reverse complement strand
TGGCCTCATCGTGCCGCGTCTGCCGCGCCATCGCGAACTCGCGGATCGATTGTCGACCACGGAAGAAGTCGTCGCGGGTGCAATCGCCGAGCTGGTGCGCCTTGAAATTGCCGAGCGCGACTATCCTGGCCTTTGGATCAAGAACGAAGCGGCGCTGCGTCGCATTTGCGAATCCCGCTGAAGCGGGCCGAACCCCTCAACACATCGGATAAATCCGGCGCGCCGCACGTTGCGCGGCGCGCCGGTCTGCGTTTGTGGAACCGGGGCGCTTTTAACCGATAAGTAACCACGTTCCCAATGTCACGTCTTGTCTGCCAACAAATGGAAAGCCACTGTTCTTGAGTAGTGCGCGTGGATACGTATTTTTATTTTGAAATACTGTAAAACGCCGAAAAATAAGGCGAATTTTAGGCAACTCGAACGCGATTGTTAGTATTCAGGTAATGAAGGATCGCTAATCTCCCTATCGGCCCAAGAGCGGGCTATCTCCCGGCGGGGCTGAGGAGATTGGTGCTGTCGAATAAGTCACATATGTGAAGGAGACTTGTAATGGGTCAGTTTCTGAAAGCTTTTGCGAAGAATGAGTCCGGCGCGACCGCGATCGAATACGGCCTGATCGCCGCCGGCATCGCCGTTGCGATCGCCACGATCGTCACGACGCTGGGCACCGACATCAGCGCGACGTTCACGAAGGTCGACACCTCGCTGAAGTAAGAATTTCCGATCGTGCGGAATGCGCGTGTCGCATTCCGCCGACGGATGCGTTCAGGAAAGCCGCCAGATCCTGGCAACGGGATCTGGCGGCTTTGTTTTTAACGCTTCGTTCACCAATGAAAGCCGCTGTTTACGCCAAATTTACGGCTCGCGTTCAAAATCCAGAACGAACAGGAAAGTTGATCTGCAGAGGTCTGCCGATCCGCCAACAGAAATCGGGGCGTTGCTGTGTTGAGCATATTGCCGATTGTCGTTTTCGCGGCCGCGATGATCTTCGCCGGAATTCGCGATCTCACGACCATGACGATCCCGAACTGGCTGACGCTGGGCCTTGCGCTCGCTTTCTTCATTGCGGCGCCGCTTGTTGGCGTGCCGCTATCCGAAATCGCGCTGCATGCCTCTGCCGGCTTTTCGCTTCTGCTCGTCGGCATGGCGCTTTTCGCCATGGGCTGGATCGGCGGCGGAGATGCGAAGTTCGTGGCGGCAGCCTCTCTCTGGGTAGGTTGGGGACAGGCGCTGCCCTATCTCCTCGTCGCGAGCATCTTCGGAGGCGCGCTGACATTACTGATCCTCTTTTGCAGAAACATGCCGCTTCCGGGCTTTCTCTTCCGCGTCAAATGGATTGCGCGGCTGCACGATCGCAAGGAAGGCATTCCCTACGGGCTCGCATTGGCGGCGGCGGGATTGGTCGTGTTTCCGGACACGGATGTTTTCCGGATGGTGATCTCTCTGGGGTGAGAGCCTGATGAGGCTTGGCGGGCAGAGTTTTTCCGCCGGACGAAAGGAACTGGGACGTGAACGCGGCACGCATGGGTGTCTTGATTTTGGCGATTGTGGCGGCTGGTCTTGCGGCGCTGCTGGCGCGCGGCCTTGTCTCGAGCAAGCCGGATAATGCTGCGCCCGTCGCGGCGGCGCCGGCGGTTGAGGTGCTGGTGGCTGCGGCGGATATCGAACGTGGCAAGCGTGTTACGGCCGGCGATCTGCGTTGGCAGGCCTGGCCCGAAGGTCCGGTCGCAGCGGAACTCATCACGAAAGCTGCGAAGCCGAATGCCATCGATCTCTTCAGCGGCAATGTCGCGCGCACGGCGCTTGCGAGCGGAGAGCCGATCATGGAAACGAAGCTCGTCAGCCTGGAGAAGGGCGGCTTCATGTCCGCGCTGATCACACCCGGTATGCGCGCTGTCGCGGTGCCCATCGCCGCTGAAACAAGCGCCGGCGGCTTCATCCTTCCCAATGATCATGTCGATGTGATCATGACCCACAAGGTTCGCGAAGGCGGCGTGGAGGGCAAGGACGTGGCGCACGCCGAAACGATCCTGCGCAATGTGCGCGTTCTCGCCATCGACCAGCGTTTCAAGGAAGAGGGCGAGCAGGTTGTCGTCGGCAGGACGGCGACGCTCGAACTGAGCAGCGCGCAGGTTGAGGTGATGTCGGCCGCTCAGGTCGATGGCAGCATCTCGCTGTCGCTCCGTAGCATTGCCGAGGCCGACAAGGTCGTTGCCGAAGACGAAACGGCGAAGACCGAAAGTACGATGATCCGGGTTGTGCGGTACGGCGCGGAAAAAACGGTGCGGGTGAGGTAGGCGTCATGGGTTTGGTCACGGGCAAGATCATGAACATTCTGCGCGCAGGCCGCTTTCTGGCGACGATTCTCGCCGTTGGCGCTCTCGCTGTTCCCGCCGAAGCGGCAGTGGGCAATGCCGACTACGTGAAGGTGGAAACGGGCGGCTCGGGAAAGACCTCGCGTTCGGTCGTCTTGGGGCTCAACAAGGCCGCCATAGTCGAACTGCCGGTCGCAGCCCGAGACGTTCTCGTCTCGGACCCGAAGGTTGTCGATGCGGTGGTGCGCTCCGCGACGCGCACATATCTCATCGGTCTCACGGTGGGCCAGACCAATGCCTTTTTCTTCAATGACAAGGGCCAGCAGATTCTCGATCTCGAAATCCGCGTCGAGCGCGATCTCACCGGTCTCCGCGACGCGCTTCGGCACTATTTCCCGGACGCGAAAATCGATGTTCAGGCGATGAATGATCATATCGTCCTGTCTGGCACCATCGACAATGCGAGCGACGCCGACAAGGCGCGGGATCTTGCCGAACGCTATGTCGGCAAGAGCGAGCAGGTGCTGAACATGCTTGCCGTCGAAGGCAAGGAGCAGGTCATGCTGAAGGTGACGGTTGCGGAAATGCAGCGCAATGTCATCAAGCAGCTCGGTATCGACCTCTCGGCTGTCGGCAATATCGGCAATCTCGCGGTGAAGGTAGCAACGGACAATCCCTTCACGATCCAGGGCGGCCAGGTCGGCGGTCTTTCAACTGCGGGAACGAGTTACGCCTCCGGCAACACGACGATCGGCGCGGCGCTTAAGGCGCTTGAGGAAAATGGCCTTGTCCGCACACTTGCCGAACCGACGCTGACGGCAATCTCGGGCGAAGGCGCAAAATTTCTGGCGGGCGGCGAATTCCCGATCCCGGTCTCGAAGGACCAGCAAGGCAACATCACCGTCTCTTACAAGCCTTTCGGCGTCGGCCTCGCCTTCACGCCGGTGGTGCTGAGCGAGGGCCGCATCAGCCTGAAGATCTCGACCGAAGTGAGCGAATTGACGACGTCGGGCGCCATCGTTGCGCAGGGCATGAGCATTCCGGGCCTCAACGTCCGCCGCGCCGAAACGACGCTTGAACTTCCCTCAGGGGGCTCTCTGGTCATGGCCGGTCTGCTCTCCGACAAGACGAAGCAGAATATCGACGGCGTGCCCGGCGCGAAGGATGTGCCTGTTCTCGGCGCGCTCTTCCGCAGCCGCGACTACCAGAAGAACGAGACGGAACTCGTGGTGGTGGTCACGCCCTATATCGTCGATCCGACCAACCGCAAGAAGATCGCGCTGCCGACCGACGGCTTCGCGCCTGCAAGCGACATGGACACCGTTCTGATGGGCCGCCTCAATGCGACCTATGGCACCAACGGCAACACGCCGACGGACAAGAAGTTGAAGGGCCCTGTCGGGTTTGTGGTGGATTGATGGGAACCGAGGACAAAATGAGTCATATGCCGTCCTTCCATGTTGTGCGTCGTCTGCTGCCTGTCGCCATCGCCCTTTCGGTGGCGGGATGCGCAGGGGGCTTCAACGGCGCCGAAATGGCCAATCAGGAGCCGGAATATCGTCATCCGATCTCTGTCGATCGCGACGTGCCGACGCTGACCGTGGCCGCGCCCCGCGCCAAGTCAGGCCTCACTGACGAGGAGCGCCGCGAAGTGGCGGCATTCGCCGCTGCCTA
>JAJXZC010000836.1 GCA_021780275.1 Pseudomonadota bacterium | reverse complement strand
CGGCGCCCGTTGAAGCGCCCTGAGCCGGGAGGAAATCATGTCGCGTCTCATCGCCATCATTGTCGGTATCGTGGTGCTGCTCATCGCCGTCATCGTGGCGGTGCCGATGCTCGTTCCTGCAGATGTCTACAAGCAGCGCATCGTTTCGCTGGTGAAGGCACAGACGGGCCGCGACCTGACCATCGGCGGCAATGTCGGCCTCTCTTTCTTCCCGCGCCTCGCGGTGAAGGTCGAGAATGTCAGCATTTCGAACGCGCCATGGGCCAAGGACCGCGACATGGCGTCGATGCACGAAATGCGCGCCGCGCTGAAGGTCATGCCGCTCTTCAAGGGCGATGTGCAGATCGACAGCTTTGTGCTCGTCGACCCCGTGATCCATCTCGAGGTGAAGGCGGACGGCACACCGAACTGGCAGTTCGAAAGCGCGAGTTCCACACCGGCGCAAACCAAGCCAACGCCCGCCGCGCAGGGAACCGGCGCACCGAAACTGCGCCAACTCAGCCTCGGCGACGTCTCGATCGAAAACGGCACCGCGACCTATCGCAACCAGAAGACGGGCGCCTCACTCGCCTTTGAAAAGGTGAATGTCGATCTTGCCCTGCCGAGCCTCGACGATCCCTTCACCGCGGATGGCTCGCTCGTCTGGAACAGCGAGACGCTTTCGTTGAAGCTCAAGGCCGATCGCCCGCGCGCATTGACCGAAGGCGGCGAAACGCCCGTCGAGCTTGCACTCAAATCATCGAAGATCAATTCGACCTACAAGGGCACGATCCGCCCCTTCGAAGGTCTGAAATTCGCAGGCAGCGTGACGCTGGACGTCGCCTCCGTGCGAAACCTCGCCGCATGGCTCGGCAATGCGCTGCCCGCGGGCAACGGCTTCGGGCCGCTCTCCATCGAAGGCAAGGCTTCGGGCGGCAACGGCATCTATAATTTCAGCGATGCGAAGATCGGCTTCGACGGCATGAACGCAACCGGCACGCTCGCGGTCAACGCAAGCGGCAAGCGGCCCTTCGTCAAAGGACGCCTCGCCGTCGACCGCATCGATGCAAACACCTATCTCGCATCCGACAGCGCAGCGCCGAGCGGCGGTGGCAACGGGGGCGGCGATGCGGGCTGGAGCAACGCCCCCATCGACCTGTCGGGCCTGCGCGCAGCTGATGCAGATTTCAGCTTCAGCACGCATGAGCTGCTCATCAAGCAAATCAAGATCGGCGAAAGCGCGCTGGCGCTGCGTCTCAACAATGGCGTGATGAATGTCGACCTGACCAAGCTCGCGCTCTACGAAGGCTCGGGCAATGGCAAGCTGACGTTGGACGGTTCGCAGCGCGTGGCGCAGGCGGCCGCTTCCTTCTCGATCTCGGGCGTTTCGGCGGCCGGGCTTCTCGCCGACGCCGCAGACTTCAAGCGCCTCGAAGGCAAGACCGCACTGAACTTCGCCGTACAGACGGTCGGCCAGAGCCAGCGTCAGATGGTCGGCAATCTCGGCGGCAAGGGCGACGTGAAGTTCACCAACGGCGCGATCAAGGGCGTGAACATCGCGCAGCTCGCGCGCAACGTCGGACAGGGCGCGCTGACCGGTTGGGAGAGCGGCGGCTCGCAGGACACGGACTTCTCCGAGCTCGGCGGCACCTTCACCATCGACAAGGGCATCCTGACCAATAACGACCTGAAGATGCTGAGCCCGCTGGTGCGCGTCGCCGGCAATGGCACGGTGGATCTGCCCAACCGCACCCTCAACTACCACGTCAATCCGAAGCTCGCGGCGACGCTGGAAGGCCAGGGCGGCGCGACGGATGCCAAGGGGCTCGAAATTCCGCTCATTATCGAGGGCCCGTGGACCGCGCCGAAATTCCGGCCCGATCTCGAAGCCATGCTCAAGAACCCCAATGCCACCATCGACCAGATAAAGAATCTCAAGGGCGGCGGCGGCAAGGAAATGCTGAAGGGCCTGCTGGGCGGCGGCGCGAAGACCGAAACGCCCAGCGGCACAGGCACGACCGGCACAACGGGCACAACGACGGGAACGGGAGCGACCGGCACGGATACCGGCACGGATACCGGCACTGGTACGACAGGTACTGGCAGCCCCACCCAGGAGCAGCCCAAGCCGGCCGACCAGTTGAAGAAGCTCTTTGGCGGCTAGACCTTCTTCAAGTCGGAGAGGGAGACATATTCCTTCTCGCCGTTGATCCGGTACATGCGGAGACCGGCACGCGGATAAGTGCAGACATCGATGGGCGAGCGCGTCCCGCCCATCAGATAGACGAGGTCTTCGCCGGCATCTGCGGGCACATGCATGGAATGGGCGGGCGAGCCCTTGGGAAAGCCGAGGAAATCGCCCGGCCCCACCGGGACCGTGTCCTCGCCGATCGTCACCTCGCCCCCGCCCGACAGCACGAAGAGGAATTCCTCGTCCTGTCCGTGGAAATGGTGTTCCGTCGTATCCCTGCCCGGCTCGACCCGGACGAGGTGCAGGCCCATGTCCGAAAGCCCCGCAAGGTCGCCGAGCGAGCGTGTATGGCGGATGGCATTGGCGTTGAACTGATGCACATGAGGCCGCTCCTGCAGACCCGCGATGCGCTCCGCGCTCCAGAAACACGCCTCCAGTGCCTCTTTAGACCCCTTCTCATCCTCACGGCTCGCCATAAAAACCCCTCCCAAGACTTGTTCCGTCGCCACGCCCGTCTAAACTGTCCCAAATGGAGATTCGCCGGTCGGGGCGGCACAACATGATCTATAACGCCTTGTCGACGCTCATAAAGTTCATACTGGTGGCGGTGCTAATCGGAGCCGTCCTGAATGAGTTCGATATCAGCGCCGATCAGGTGCTTTCCGATGTGGGCTTCACGCCCCAGCACATCATCGCGATGATGCGCGAAGGCTTCGACTGGGCGCTGCCGCATTTCATTCTCGGCGCGCTCGTCCTCATCCCGATCTGGATCGTGCTCTTTCTGCTGAAACCGCCCAGCATCGGGAAATAGTGCCGGCAAAAAGTATCCGCGAATTAAGGTGCATCCACGCGCGAGGCGCTTGTGAAGGCTCGTCATGCCCGGCGACGCGGGATAGATTGCCCCAGCAGAATCAACGGACGCCCTGATGACGACCCGCTTCCCGACCAGCCTCGCCGCATTGACGGCCGCCCTCCTCCTCGTGCCCGTCTCGGCGCATGCGGATGTGGGCTCCGGGCTCGTCGGCAACACGGTCGAAGTTACCGGCCCTGCGGGCACCACCAAGATCTATTATCCCAACCGCAAACACATCGTCGTCCGCACGCCGGATGGCAAGCTGGCCAAGGGATGGTGGCGCGTAAGGGGCAAGAGCATCTGCACCAAGATGCCGAAGGCGGACAAGGAAAGCTGCACTGATCCGATCGACGAGCCGCCGGTCGCCGGAAGTTCCGGCGAGATCACGGGCGGCGATGGCAACATCAAATGGTCGGTGAACAAGGGCAAGGGCTTCTGAACAGCCGCTAGTCCGCGAAGACGACCGTCCGCTTGCCGTTGAGAAAGACGCGCCGCGCCGCAAGAGCCGCGACCGCGCGGGCAAGCACCAGCGCTTCCACATCGCGGCCTGCCGCAATCATCTGCTCAACCGTCGTGGTGTGGCTCACCCGCTCGACACGCTGCTCGATGATCGGACCTTCATCGAGATCGCTCGTCACGAAATGTGCCGTGGCACCGATGAGTTTCACACCGCGCTCATGCGCCTGATGATAGGGCTTCGCGCCCTTGAAGCTCGGCAGGAAGGAGTGATGGATATTGATCGCGCGGCCCGCCAGCGCGCGGCATGTTTCATCCGACAGCACCTGCATGTAACGCGCGAGCACGACGAATTCCGCTTTTGTCTCCTCCACCAGCTCCAGCATCCGGCGCTCGGCATCGGGCTTCGTCGCCTTGGTCACGGGAATATGGAAGAAGGGAATGCGATGCTGCTGCGCAAGCGGCGCGAGATCGAGATGGTTGGAGACAATCGCCGGAATATGGATGGGCAGCGCATCCGTCCGGTAGCGATAGAGAAGATCGTTGAGGCAGTGATCGGCCTTGGAAACCATCAGCAGGAAAGAGGGCCGCACGCCGACATGATGCAGGCGCCATTCCATGCCGAAGCGCGCCGCCACCGGACCGAACTGCTCGGCAAAACGCGCCTGCCCGAATGCGCCCGTCTCGACGGGGTGAAAGGCCGTGCGCATGAAAAAGCGCTTCGTGTCGGGGTCGCCGAAATGGGACGACTCCGTGATGAAGAGATTTTCCGCCGCAAGCAGACCCGCGACCGCCGCAACAATGCCCACCGCGTCGGGGCAGGAAATGGTCAGGATGTACTGGTTCTCGTCGCCGGGCATGTGTTCGCCTTGTATTCGCCTTCGCGGGGCCCCAGACCCCTTGCGGGTGACTTCATACACCCCCATGCCCCGGGAATACAAAGGCACCAAAAAAAGCGCCGCGGTGGAAGCCGCGGCGCAGTCTTCAATGACCTGGTGATATCAAGAGAGCCCTGCGTCAAGGGGCCGGCCGAGCCGGGCACCCTGACGCAAGACCACCCCTCTTATTCGTAGACGAACTCAGCGGCGTCGAGATTGATCTCCGGCAGCTCCTCCTTCTCGACCCAGTAGTCCTGCGTATGCTGCCACTCGGGCTTGTCGCCGCGCTTGGGCAGAAGATGCATGCCGCGCATCAGATAACCGGGATTGAAGTTTTCCGGATCGATCCAGGGCATGAGCTTCATGTCCTTGTCCTCGGGACGGAGCTTCACGGTGACGCGCTTCGCACCCTTGTCCTTCATGTGGTTGAGAAGGCGGCAGACGAAGTCGCCGAGCAGGTCGACGCGCAGCGTCCAGCTCGCCCGGAAATAGCCGAAGACCCAGACCATGTTCGGAATGTTGGTGAACATCATGCCGCGATAGGTCACGGTGTCGGCGAAGTTAAGCGGCTTGCCATCCAGCTCGAAGTCGATGTCGCCGAGCACGCTGAGATTGAAGCCCGTGGCCGTGATGATGATGTCGGCCTCAAGCTCCTTGCCGGATTTGAGCAGGATGCCCTTCTCCGTGAAGGTCTCGATTTCGTCGGTGACAACCGACGCCTGACCGGCCGCCGCGGCCTGGAAGATGTCGCCATCGGGCACGAAGGCAATGCGCTGGCGCCACGGGCGATATTTCGGCGTGAAGTGCTCGTCCACGACCTCCTGCGGAAGGAACATGGCGACGCCCGCGAGCAGCTCCTGCTTCACGACGTCCGGCTCCTCGAAGGAGCGGCGCGTGAATTCGGCCTGATCGGCCAGAACCTTGCGGCGCGTGATCTCGTGGATCCATGCCTCGTCGATCTTCAGGGCGCGAAGCTGGTCCGCCAACTCGTTTTCGTTGCGGCCCGGAATGAAGTAGGTCGGCGAACGCTGAAGCAGCGTGACATGCTTGCAGTCGCCGGCAATCGCGGGAACGAGCGTCGCCGCCGTCGCGCCGGAACCGATGACGAGAACGTTCTTGCCCTTGTAATCGAGATCTTCGGGCCATGTCTGGGGATGGACGATCTTGCCCTTGAACTTGTCCATGCCCGGCCATTCGGGCGTATAGCCTTCCGAGTGGCGGTAATAGCCCTGGCACATCCAGAGGAAGTTCGCGGTGAAGTGGAAGACCTCGCCGGTATCGGTGCGCGTCGCCTCGATGGTCCAGAGATTGTCCTTGCTCGACCAGCGGGCCGAGGAAATCTTGTGCTTGTAGCGGATGTGGCGACCGAGATCGTTCTCCTGGATGACCTCGCCCATATAGCTCAGGATTTCCTGCGCGCTCGCGATCGGCGCGCCGGTCCAGGGCTTGAAGCGATAGCCGAAGGTATAGAGGTCGCTGTCGGAGCGGATGCCCGGATATTTGTGCATCAGCCAGGTGCCGCCGAAGCTCTCAAGCGTCTCGAGGACGAGGAAGCTCGTGCCCGGGCACTGATCCTTGAGGTGATAGGCGGCGCCGACGCCGGAAATGCCCGCGCCGACGATCAAGACGTCGAAATGCTCGGTCTTGCCCCCGGCGGTCCGGGGAGCGGGCTTCGTGAGAGTTTCTGTCCCTGTCATTGGCTGCGTTCTTTCTTTTCTGGTTCTCGGCCCTTCCGGCCTTGTGGACATTCAGTTTTGGAAAGGACGGACCGAAGGTCAATCGCTATCTGAAAAGAAAGCATGTCAAAATTGACGCAGGGGGGCTCCCGGCCGCAGGGGCCTGCCCGGCCGCCGGAGCCGGGAGCCCGCTCAAAGGGCGGCGGCGAGCTGCCTTTCGGCCGGGCCGCGGAACTGCAGGACGTGCAGATGGGCATAAAGCCCGCCCTCGGCGATGAGAGCGGCATGGGAGCCCGACTGCAGGATCTTGCCCCGCTCCATGACATAGATCCGATCCGCATTGCGCACCGTCGAGAGACGATGGGCGATGACGATGGTCGTGCGGTGGGCCATCAACCGGTCCAGCGCCTCCTGAACCTTCGCCTCCGATTGGGCGTCGAGCGCCGAGGTGGGCTCGTCGAGAAGCAGGATCGGCGCATCCCGCAGCATGGCCCGCGCAATGGCGATGCGCTGACGCTGGCCGCCGGAAAGATGGCCCCCGCCCTCGCCGACGCGCGTTTCGTAGCCGCCGGGCAGTTCGGTGATGAACTCATGCGCATTGGCATTACGGGCGGCCTCGACGATCTCGTCTCCCGATGCGTCGGGCTTTCCATAGGCGATGTTCTCGCGGATCGTTCCGTCGAAGAGGAACGTGTCCTGCGTCACCAGAGCGATGTTGCGGCGAAGAGACTCGAAAGACACATGGCGCAGGTCCTGCCCGTCAATCGTCACCGAGCCGGACACGGGGTCATAGAACCTTTCGGTGAGCGAAAAAACGGTGGACTTCCCCGCGCCGGACGGCCCCACCAGCGCAGTGACGGCGCACGGCCTCGCATCGAGTGCAATGCCGTTCAGAGCAGGCGTGTCGCCATAAGAAAAGGCAACATCGCCGAGCCTGACATGCCCCTCCGTCACGACGAGTTCGACCGCGTCAGGCGCTTCCACCGTCCTGATCGGGTGGTCGAGCAGGTCATAGAGCGACGAGACGCCAACAATGTTCGTATGAAGCTGGACATTGAGACGGGCAAGGCGCTTTGCCGGCTCATAGGCCATCAGAAGCGCGGTGATGAAGGAGAAAAAGCCGCCCGCATCGGCGCCACGCGAGATCACATTCCAGCCGCCATAGACGATGACGGCGGCGACGGCAAAGCCGCCCAGCGTCTCCATCAACGGGCCCGTCATGGCGCTCGTAACCGCTATCTTGTTCGAGCGCGTCTCGACATCCCTGATCGACTGCGCCATGACCTCGCGCATATGGCTCTCAAGGTTGAACGCCTTGACGATACGAATGCCCGTGGCGGTCTCCTGCAAGGTCGATACGATCTTCGCGATCGACATAAGCTCGGCCTTCATGACGAGCCTGACCCGCTTCACCAGATTGGCGACGCCGATGACGGCGGCTGGCATGATGACCAGCACTAGTAGCGACATCAGCGGATCCTGCGCGACCATGACGGCGGTGAGCGCGACGACCGACATCAGATCGCGGCCGAGGCTCGTCATCACGAGGTCGATCACGGAGCGCGCGGCCTGCGCATTATAGGACATGCGCGTCGCGAGATCGCCGAAGGCATATCGCTGATAGAAGTCGAGCGTCTGGCTGAGAAGGCGGTCATATATGCGCCGCTGAAGCGACGCGATGATGGCGTTGCCGATCCGCGTCAGAATGACTTCCTGCCCGTAGCTCGATAGGCCCTTTATCGTATAGATCGATATCACCGCGCCCGCGATCAACCACACCATCGCCTCTTCCCTCTCGATGAAGATGCGATTGATGATGTCTTTCATGATCCAGGCGCTGCCGCCCGTCGATGCGGCCACGAGCGCCATGCAGCCGAAAGCAGCGAGATAGCCCGGCACGTGCTCGCGCACATTCTCGACAAAGAGGCGCCGCAGCAGGGGCAAAGCCTGATCGGGATTACCGAAGAGCTTTGAGACAATCCAGAGTTTCAGAGCATTCAAGTTTGGCGGTCCAGTTCTGGGGAGGGCACGGTCACCCAATGCCGAGCGACGGCATAGAGATCGGCAGATGGTGAGCCTTCGGGATGCGGGCGTCGTGAAGCACCATCTTCCTCCGCCACGTCACCCAGCTGCGTCAGCGCAGCAAGGCGGCCAAGAGCGCTGGCAAAACGGAGCCGGTCGAATTTCACGATGGAGATCGCCAAGCGCTTCAAGGCCTTGCGCCATTCGCGCGCGAGGTCGAAAGGCAGCGCATATTTTTGCGCGATATAAAACCGCGCCAGAAGCCGCTGCGCCGATTTGAACCGGACAAAGCGCGACGTCTGCGGGCTTGACTGGCCCGACGCATGAAAAACTTTTGCGGCAGGTTCACATATCAAGGACCAGCCGGCACGGCCCAGCCTCAGACAGAGATCATCATCCTCGTAATAGAGGAAAATATTTTCATCAAAGCCACCGACCTGCTCAAAAGCCGCTCGCCGGCAGAGCAGCGCTGCGCCGGTCAGCAACGGTATGCAGCAAACGGCTTCGGGCTCGCATGGCGTCTTGACGATATCGCCGGTAAGCGGATGAAGTATCGACGAATGACGAAAACTCGTACGGCCCTCCGCATCGATCAGCCGGGGCCCGACAATGCCTGCATCGGGAAAGCACGTCGCCGCGCGATACATCGTCTTCAGCGCATCTTCGCAAAGCGCCGCGTCCGGATTCATAAAGAAGAGAAATTCGGCATTGGATTTTTTGGCACCGAGATTCGACGCGCGACCAAAGCCAAGATTGCTTTCACAGCTTATGCAGACTGCACCCTCTGCGCGCGCAATCGATACGGATTGGTCCGCACTTGCGTTATCGACCACAATGACGTTCACGCCGCGCGGCAAGGATCTCAAGGCGCGCTCAACAACGGCAGCGCTATTGAACGTCACGATTATAACATCGATATTTTTCTTCCAGTCGTCACTTTCCTCTACGCGCATCGAGACCATACAGCTGACGTACTGACTTCACTCGCCCGAAGCCGGCACTCTCCTTGGGGGATTGAATTGCTTGCGGCTGTGGAGGAGGCAGTGCGCCGTTCGCAATATTTTTCGCAACGACGATATGAATTGTAGTGACGTGTGTAAATCCGTGATTTTATGATTGCACGCAGCTTTCGCTTCTATTCTTAGATTTTTAATTAATCGCACTACGTAAGCGAAGGGGGTTACGTGAGGCTTGTAGTAACGGGCGGCGCTGGCTTCATCGGTTCCGCCGTTTGCCGGCACATGATCGGCGAAACAGATACAGAAGTTATCAATTTAGATTCTCTTACCTACGCGGCCAATCTTCGGTCGTTAGTCACGATTGAGAATCACCGGCGGTACAAATTCATCAGGGGTGACATAGGCGACCAATCCCTGATCGACGAGATGCTTCGTCGCTTCGAACCAGACGCTGTTATGCATCTCGCAGCTGAGTCGCATGTCGACCGCTCGATCACAAATTCAAACAATTTTATTCAAACTAATATTATCGGCACTTACACGCTGCTCGAATGCGTGCGGCGATATTGGGAGGGCCTGCCGGAAGCGCGGCGCAGGAGCTTCCGTTTCCTTCATGTCTCCACCGACGAAGTCTATGGAAGCCTTGGGCCGCAAGGAACCTTCTCGGAGACGACGCCCTACGGCCCCAATTCACCTTATGCGGCGAGCAAGGCGTCGTCCGACCATCTCGTCAACGCTTGGCATCATACTTACGGGCTCCCGGTTCTCATCACCAATTGCTCGAACAATTACGGCCCCTATCACTTCCCCGAAAAACTCATTCCGCTCGTCACGATCAACGCGCTCGAGGAGAAGGCGCTGCCGGTCTATGGTAAGGGCGACAATATTCGCGACTGGCTTTACGTCGAAGACCACGCGCGCGCGCTCGACCTCGTGCTTCGACGCGGCGCGCCCGGCGAGAAGTACAATATCGGCGGTCGGAATGAGCGCACGAACCTTGAGGTCGTAGAGGCGATTTGCGGCCGTCTGGATGAAGTGATGCCAGCCACCTCGGTTGCGAGTCGGCGCGACCTCATCACCTTCGTCGCCGACAGGCCCGGCCACGACCGGCGCTATGCAATCGATGCGAGCAAACTCGAAAGCGAGCTTGGATGGCGCGCGCAGGAGGATTTCGAATCCGGATTGCGAAAGACCGTCGACTGGTATCTCGCCAATGAGGATTGGTGGCGGCCATTGCGGGCTGGAGTCTATGGGGGCGAGAGGCTCGGCCTTCTCAATGGAGTAGCGCCCTCCCGACAAGCCAGCAGCCGGAAGACTGAGCAGCACCCCATTCTCATCATCGGGCGTCATGGCCAGGTGGCAAGTGCACTCGACGCGAGAGGCTTCGGGCTGCTGCCGCATGTGGCGCTGGATCACGAGGTCGCCAACCTGACGGATGCGGAAGCGCTTACCCGCGCATTCGTCACACATCGGCCGCGCCTCGTCATCAACGCTGCCGCTTATACCGCGGTCGACAAGGCGGAAGGCGAGCCAGACCTCGCATTCGCCGTCAACCGCGACGGCCCCGCGCATCTCGCAAGACTGTGTGCCGCCGCCGGCATCCCCCTCATTCATCTATCGACAGATTATGTCTTCGACGGCGCCAAGCGCGGCCCTTATGTCGAAGACGATCCTGTCGCGCCCCTCAACGTATACGGCGCGTCAAAGGCCGCAGGCGAGGCCGCCATCCGCGCCGAGCTGCCCGAGCATGTGATCCTGCGCACCAGCTGGGTCTACAGCTCGACCGGCAACAATTTCGTCAAGACGATGCTGCGTCTTGCGGAAAGCCGCGACCGGCTGACCGTGGTTGACGATCAATACGGTTCGCCGACATGTGCGAAAGACATTTCGGATGCGATCATCACAGTCGTCGGGCAGCTTCTCGGTGGCCGTGCGTCATACGGCACCTATCATCTCGCGGGAAGTGGCACGACAAGCTGGGCAGGCTTCGCGAGCGCAATATTTGCTCGCGCCGCGCCCCATGGCATTCGCCCTCCCGAGATATTGCCCATCCCCACAAAGGACTATCCAACGCCAGCGAAGCGGCCCGTCAACTCGCTTCTGGACTGTACGTTGATCGAGCGCCACTACGGCATCTCTCTTCCGGCCTGGCAGGTCAGCCTTGATCGCTGCCTGAACGAAATTCTTCGCAAGACAATGCAGGAGCAGACGTCATGAAGGGCATCATCCTGGCAGGTGGATCTGGCACACGCCTGTTTCCTGTCACGCTTGCCGTTAGCAAGCAACTGCTCCCGATCTACAACAAGCCGATGATTTACTATCCGCTCAGCACGTTGATGCTGGCCGGAATACGCGAGATCCTCCTCATTTCCACGCCGATGGATCTGCCGCTGTTCCAGCGCTTGCTTGGAGACGGCTCGCAATGGGGCATTAGCCTCTCCTACGCAGAGCAACCCAGTCCGGACGGCCTCGCCCAGGCATTTCTCATCGGCGAAGATTTTATCGGCGACGATTCTTGCGCTCTCATCCTGGGCGACAATCTTTTTTATGGCGACAGGTTGCAGGAGAAAGTGCGCGGCGCGGCTCTCAACCGGGGCGCAACGGTTTTTGCCTATCAGGTCAGCGATCCGGAGCGATATGGCGTGGTTGAGTTCGACCACGAAGGCCGCGTACGAAGCATCGAGGAGAAGCCTTCCGCCCCTCGCTCGAACTGGGCGGTGACGGGGCTTTATTTCTACGACAATCAGGTCGTCGATATCGCCAGAAACATTCGCCCCTCCGCGAGAGGCGAACTTGAGATTACCGATGTCAACCGCGTCTATCTGGAGCTCGGCGAACTGCGCGTCGTGCAGCTGAAGAGCGGCCACGCATGGCTCGATACAGGCACGCATGACTCGTTGCTGGAGGCTTCGGAGTTCGTAAGAACGATTGAGCGTCGGCAGGGCATTCAGGTTGCCAGTCTCGAAAGCATCGCGTTTGAACTCGGTTATATCAACCACAGCCAGCTTCTTGCAGCTGCGGCCCGGCTTGGACAATCAAGCTATTCAAAAGCTCTAATACGCGAGGTCAACGATCTGGTACCGGAGCTTGTCCCCTCCCGTAACAAATCTTGAGACGATTAAGATCAAATTCGAGTGAAAGAGTAAAAGTCGATGGTGATCAAAGTGTTTGGGACACGCTGGGGCAATCTGTCAGCGATGGAGAATGATCGCCCTATTGCGAGCGCTCTGGAGAGATATGGCGAGTGGGCACAGATCGAAATTGAATTTCTGAGCCAGTTCCTCCCCGAGACCGGCATCATTATCGACGCAGGCGCCCATGTTGGCATTCACAGCCTTGCATTTGCCCGCCTATCCGACAAAGCCGAAATTCATTCCTTTGAACCGCAGCCGCAATTGGCGGATTTGCTCAAACGCAATACGGACCCCCTCCGTGAAAGGATAACCGTACACCAATGCGCGATAGGCGCCGCAAGTGATAGGGCCTTCATACCTCTTCTGGCCGACAAGCTGGATGTGAACGCCGGTGCACAGAAGCTCGAAAGCGAGCCGGGCGAGGGTCGGACAGATGTGTCTCTCAGATCCCTCGACTCCTTCGAGTTGAGTCCAGTCTCGTTTATAAAACTGGACGTCGAAGGTTGCGAGTCCCGCGCGCTCCTTGGAGCCTCGAAAACCATTGCCCGCGACCGTCCCGTCATTTATTGCGAGGTAAACTCGATCGCATCCGCGTCGGACATTCTGCGGATCATGCAAGGGCAGGGATACAACACCTACTTTGTATCGACTGCGGCATTCAATCCGCAGAACTTCGGTTCCGAATTGTCAAATTTCTTTGGCGTAGCCCACGAAAGCGCACTGCTCCTGCTACCCAATGACAGAGCCGCCCCAATGATCGGCCGCGCCTCCGCTTGTTCCCTGGTTCACGACCTGGATGAATTTGCACATTTGTTCATAAGGGTTCCACGCTATGGCGACGAGACAGAGTATGACCACGATGCCCGGAGACTGAGGGTCGAGCGGGACGTGCTGCGCGAAAAGATCTCCTCGTATCAGGTGATGGCTGAACGGCGAGATCTGGAGCACCGGAATACGATAGTTGAGGTGGAAGCACTTCGCCGACAAGCGCTCGAACAGCAGCAAGAGATAGCGCAGAAGGACGATGTCATCTCACGTGTGCGAGCCGAGATTGATGCGACTGAAGCGGAGCTGCGCAATACAAGGATCGAGCGGGCGCACCCTCAGCAGATGCTCGCCCTCGCCCGGACTGAGATCCAGACATTGCAGGATGACCTGAAAGTCGAGCGGCAACGATACCACGCCCTGGCCCCCCTCCTCTGGAAGAGCGATCTTGCCGCGCGGCGGCGGAGTCTCGTCGGTCCGATCGCGCGGCGCTTCGGACAATCCGAATTGGCCAGAGCCTGCCGCATCCTGACCGAGTCAGGCCTGTTCGACCGGAAGTGGTACAAAAAAACCTATAGTGATGTCGCATCTTCAGAGCATGAACCGGTTGTCCATTACCTGTTATTTGGCGCATTTGAAGGCCGAAAGCCAAATCAGGTTTTCGACAGCGCCTATTACTTGCGTGAAAATCCGGATGTACGTCTTTCCGGTATGAATCCGCTCCTGCACTATATCCATTATGGCGAGGGCGAGGGCCGCCGCCCCAGTGTCGATTTCGATCCCACTTCGTTTCGCAAAAGCTACCCGTCGCTGCATGCGTCCGGTGGCTCGCTTTTGAGACACTTCCTTGATGTTGGAGATACGACAGCTCCTCTCCTGCCACCCTTCAAACCGGCAGCTCCCGAGTGGCTGGCATTCGAGGCTCTGGTCGACGCATCGGGCAATGCCGTGGACATCGAAGCGCCGCTTGTGGACGTCATTATTCCCGTTTACCGGGGCTATGACGACACCCTGTCATGCATCCTGTCAGTTCTTACAAGTCGTAACACCACGCCCTTCGATCTGATTGTCATCGACGACGCCTCACCCGAACCCGAATTGTCGAAGGCGCTCGACCGGCTGGCGGAAATGGGATTGATCACCCTGCTCCGAAACGAGCGAAATCTCGGCTTTGTCGGCACTGTGAATCGCGGCATGGCGATGCATGACACGCGCGACGTGCTCCTGCTCAACAGCGACACCCTGGTGTTCAACGATTGGCTGGACCGGATCCGCGCCCATGGGACGATGCCCGACATCGCAACCGTCACGCCGTTTACCAATAGCGGAACGATCTGCAGCTATCCGGAATTCTGCCGGGACAATCGAAGCGAGCTCGAGATATCCTTCTCCGACATCGATCGCATAGCCGCCGCAATGAATCCCCGGCAGGCGGTCGACGTCCCGACCGGCGTCGGCTTCTGCATGTACATCCCCCGGAAGGCTCTCGACACCTTAGGCCTATTCGATATCGAGACGTTCGGCAAAGGATATGGCGAAGAGAACGACTTCTGCGTTCGTGCGTCAGAAAATGGCTTCCGGAATCTTCACGCGCTGGACGTCTTCGTATTCCATTCCGGTGAGACATCATTCGGCGCCGGCGCGTCGAAAGCCAAGCAGGCCGGCCTGAACGCGCTGAAGACCAAGCATCCGGACTACCTCGCTAAAGTCGAAAGATATATCGCTGCCGACCCGGCAAAAACAGCACGCGCGATGCTCGATGTAGGGCGCCTTCTCAAACGCTATACCGGACATGTCACTTTATGTTTCACACATGAGTTGGGTGGCGGCATCGAACGCTACTTGAGAGATCGTGCGGCATCGCCAGATAGCGCGCTACTTCTTGCCGTACCCGGCTCACCTACGGGCAGAGCGATCAGGCTGAGTGGAATTGATGGAACGCCTGTTCTACCCAATATGCCCGAGTTCGACATCGAGAGAGATGCCGAAGACTTCGTAGATTTTCTGAGGTCAATCCACGTAGATGCGATCGAAGTTCACAGTACGGTCGGCTGGTCGACTCGCCTCCTCCAATTCGTTCCATTAGTCGCGCAATTGCTCGGCGTTCCCTTCGACTTTATGACGCACGACTACGTGCCGATTTGTCCGCAAATCAATCTGATCAACCAAAGGGGCACCTATTGCGGTGAGCAAGGGCATGATCAATGCAGGCGATGCCTGAATCACCTCGCTAAGTCGCCGCGCGTCATACATCCAGACGTTGCAATCTCAAGCATGGCTGACATCGCGGGTTGGCGAGCGGAGTACAAGCGTTTCCTCGAACAGGCTCGCGAAATAACCGCGCCCAGCCTCGACACGGCAAAACGCTTGCAGCATTATTTTCCCGCCATCGACATTGAGGTTCGTCCGCACAAGGAGCCTCTCAATGCAAATGCACGCCACGTCGCTTTACGCTACCGCGGCGGCCCCTTGCAGGTCGCGATCATTGGCGCGATCGGAGCGCACAAGGGAGCTGAAATTCTCGAACGATGTGCCGAGGATGCGGAACAGCGCGGGCTTCCAATTCATTTTACTGTCATTGGTTATACCAGCATTCCAGACCTTGGACGCAGGCCCAACGTCACCGTGACAGGCGCATATGCGGAAAATGAAGTCTATGATCGCCTGAAGGAAGCAGGTGCTCATGTCGCCTTTCTGCCTTCGGTCTGGCCCGAAACCTATTGCTATACACTCTCGATCGCGATGGCAGCAGGGTTGCCGGTTTTCGCATTTGATATCGGCGCTCCAGCGGAGCGCCTGCGTGCGCATGGCAGCGAGCTTCTTCTCCCCACATCCATGATGACCGACGCGCGGGCCATCAACGACCTGTTACTCAGGCACGTTACGACACAGGATGTATTTGATGCGACTGCATAAGCGCGACTGGTTAAAGCCTGTATTGGACGCCGGAACAGATAAATGACTCAAGACCAGGCGGCCGACGCAACGGGGCCTGCCGCAAAGCCGACGCTTCTCTTGCATTTCGGCCCAGGAAAGACCGGATCGAGTGCCATTCAGGAGTGGCTTGCTGCCATTGCAGGCGAATTGATTCCTCGCGGAATTC
>JAJXZC010000787.1 GCA_021780275.1 Pseudomonadota bacterium | reverse complement strand
TTGAGCGCTTGGGCGTCAGTCCGCGAACGATTTGGCGCTGGACGAACCGAGACCCATCCTTTCCCAAGCCGATCCGCCTGGGCCCGCAGTTCCGTGCGTGGGACGAAGCAGAAATCCGTGGCTGGATTGAAGCGAAGAAATCTCAGCGAGGATGATGGCGATGTGGCTCACACCCGATTTCGAGGGCATTCTGCCGGAACTCAAAGCCGTCCCCAACTGGGTCCTTGCCAGGGCAGTCGAACGCGACGGCAAACTGACCAAGCCGCCGTTTCAGCCGAACGGCAGGCCTGCGCGCCACAGTGACCCTGTGACTTGGAACAGTTTCGACGAAGTGAAAGCGGCCTATGAGCGCGGCGACTACATCGGGGTTGGTTTTGTTCTCGACGGGAAGCCGCAATTCGGTGGGCGTTATCTTCACGGCTTCGACTGGGACCATTGCATCGAAGACGGGGTTCTCGTCCCTGAGGTCGAAGCCGCAGTGCGCGAACTCGGAATTCCTCGGATTGAAAGATCGATCTCCGGAACCGGCCTGCGCGGCTTTTTCCTTCATGACGAACTGTTGCCGTCCCGAAAGCGGCTAATCGACGGCCGCAGCGTCGAACTCTACTCGAACCACCGCTATCTGACGACCACGGGTCGCGGCAAAGGGGCGCTACGATGACGATCAATATTCAAGCAATTGAGGCGTTGTTTCGGAAGCCCCAAGGCGAAACAGCCGAGGCTGTGGATTTCGGGCCGACAATTATTGGCAAATTCCCGTTTGACTCCATGCGGGACTTTTTGGGACCGGACCTTGTGCGCGCGGTCGACTTCGTTCGCGCCGATAAGCGTTTCGGGCCCGTTTTCGGCGGCGATCTGTCAGCGTATGGCGGCGACCACTCCCGCGCCGATTTGGCGCTTTGCGGAGAATTTGCGCGGCTGGGGCTGAACCCAGGCACTATCGACACGGCGATGCGGTGCTCCGAACTCTATCGCGATAAATGGGAGCGGGACGATTATCGAGACAGAACAATTGCGCGGGCGTTGGAGAATAACTCGCCGCGCGCCGAGAGGCCTGCGAGTTTTGACCGGGCGGAGTCGCGATGGGCTGGCTTGCTGAACCCGCGAAACGGCGAAATCAATATCAGCCGAGAGGACCCTCCACCACGCGATTGGATCGTTGACGGGTTGTTGCTGGCTGGAAAGTCGGTCGTGCTCGGCGGCTTTGGCGGTGTCTCCAAAACACAACTGGCGCTGCAACTCGCTCGATCCATTGCGCTTGGCGTTCCGTTCTTGGGCAAGCGAACGAAAGCCGGCAAGGTTTTGGCGATCTTTGGCGAAGAGGACCGCTCCGAAATTGCGCGCAGGATCAACGCTGACGTTCGCCACAGGGCTCTTGGCGACGGCCAAATCCAACAATTGATCGAAAACATCGGGGCATTCGGCCTAGTCGGCGAGGACGCTCGCTTGACCATCCAGCAAAAGCACGGGCTCGACGAAAGCGGGTTCCACAAAGCGATTATCGAAGCCGCTGCGACGATGGGCGACGTTCGCTTGGTCATTATCGACCACCTTGCATTGGTTCATGGGGGCGACTTCAACGCGCGCGAAGATGCGGCACAGACGATGCGCCTCATTAACGCCATCGCACAGGAAACCGGGGCGGCAGTTCTTGTGCTGGCGCACACCCCCAAAAGCGCGAGCCAAGCCGAGCACTCGGACGCGTCGATGATCGCGGGATCGACAGCATTTGTCGATCAAGCGCGCGGCGCGTGGGTCCTTGCGACGATGCGCGAACAGGAGGCGAGGAAATTCGGCGTCTCGGAAGACGATCGAAAAGCGCATGCCTCATTGACAGTCGTGAAAAACAATTACGGCCCGACGGGCGACCTATTCTGGTTTCGGCGCGCCTCACGCGATGGCGTCGGGCTGCTCGAGGAGGTGGAGTTGAGCGTCGCGAGCACTACCGCGAATTTCGCTCCTAAGCTCGAGCAGGCACTGGTTGGTTTCGTTACGAAACACCGGGGGCAGTTCTCGAAAACACGGCTTCGAGACGCCTATAGCGGGAAAAAAGACGGGCCGTTCAAGGCGAGCAAAGGCCAGATCGAGGCCACCATCGAAGTGATGCTGCATGAAGGTCGATTGGTCATCCGTCCACCGACTACAGACGAACGCGCCAGATATGGTCACGGCCCTCGCGTCACTCAGGTCTTGGACATTCCAGATGACGAATGAGTTCGACCAGTATTACGCGGCCGGAACCGCCCGAAGCCCGACGCCCGACGGGCGGCAAGAAACCAGGCGGGCGACACAGGAGGCGCGCTTTGCAAGGCTTTGATCCGCCCTGGCGCAGTCGCCCGAAAAACGCCCCCTTGCGGGCGACACGAAACGCCCGGTTTTCAAGGGCTTCAGCCGCCCACGAGAATACCCCGTCCTACGGACGGCTAGCCGTTTGGGCGGCTGCGCCGTCGGACCCGCAGACCCGTGCGTATCAGCACAAGAAGGGAACAGATTTAATGTCCGCGCCTGTGGCCGTTCCAACGCGGGAAGCCACGAGCCTAACCACCATCAACGAGGAGTGCGCCGTGTCCCTCTATATAAAGACATTGCAGCAAGCGGTGGCACGGCAGGCCGAAGCCAAAGCCGCCGCCCCGCCCAATTCGAAACTGCGCCAACGGCTCGACTCTTGGCACAGCAGTTTGCCGCTCGCGTCCCGCTACCGTCCGTTCGCTATGTCCGAACTTGAGAAAGCTCTCGGCGTCGCCGGACGCTTCTTGTCGGCGACGCTGATCGAGGCCGGGTGGACGCGCAAGCGCCGCTGGCAGGGGGCGCGCAGACTACGACGACGCCACCGGCATCGACGATGACGCTCGCTCAAGGCGACACGATCCACGGCTACATGGAGAACTCGCTGGATAGCGGCACGGCGTACGTCGGGGAGACGTTCACCATGCAAGTCGTCCCGCCGTACCCCGAAGGAGACCAGGATCTCGCCAATGCGACGATCTCCGGCCAGGTCATCAAGGTCGTGCGTGCGGCTCAGGGAACCAATCCGGAACTCCATCTCGCCTTCACGACGCTCACGCTGCAGGACGGCACCTCCTATCCGCTCGACGCGCAGATGACCTCCGCGCAGGAGAAACAGGATTCGAAGAACGGCGGGCACGTCGCCATGACCACGGTGGGCGGCATGGTCATCGGAAACGTGATCGGTAAGACGATCTTCCACAGCGGTCTCGGCGGCCTGCTCGGTGCGGCCGGTGGCTTCTTGGCAGGGTTCAACCAAAAATCGAACGTGCGGCTCGGTCGGGGGGCGCAGGTGTCGCTGACGCTGGTTAGACCGCTCGTCGTGCGCCGTCAGGCAACGCAGCCCTCATAGTTCGAACGCGACTCTCCGTGCCCGCGCATCTTTGAAGGATGCGCGGGCACGGGCCTGCGCGAATACCCGTTCCCATGTCGCAGCAACGAGCCACCGATGCGCTTGCCAACGAGCGCACCTTCCTCGCCTACATCCGGACGGCGTTGGCGTTCGTGGCGTTCGGTTTCGTTATCGCGCGCTTCTCGCTGTTCGTGCGCGAAGTGTCGCAGGTGGCGCACATTCACCTCAAGCACGGTGAGACGTCCTTTGCTTTCGGGGCGGCGATGGCGCTGGCCGGCGTCGTGCTCGCGCTCTTCGGCGCTTGGCGATACGTGAGTGCGAATCGAGCTCTCTGCGAGGGGCGAACCGAGAGCTTGGCACCCGCTCTCGCCTACGTGATCGGCGCCGCCACGGCCGTCTGCGGCATCATCGTCGGCATCACCATACTCAGCTATCGTTAGCGCTTCTCGCCTCGTATCGCGCCGGGTTTCGCGGCGTCTCGGTAAGGCGGCCAAGGGGCGCAGCAGAGGAGGCCTGGCCGGGATAGCCAATAACGGCGGGTCGCTACAGACCGTTCCGGATTAGCTCAGTTGGTAGAGCAGCTGACTGTTAATCAGCGGGCGTCGCTCGTTTAGACACCATAAAATAAGGATTTTTGAA
>JAJXZC010000708.1 GCA_021780275.1 Pseudomonadota bacterium | reverse complement strand
AATGACCGTCCTCGAAAATGTCGACATGACGCTCAAGGAAGGCGAGATCGTCGGGCTTCTGGGCCGTTCCGGCTCAGGCAAGTCCACGCTTCTGCGCATCATGGCGGGCCTCATCGAAGCCACGGGCGGCAAGGCGCGGTTCCTCGGCGAGCCGATCGACGGACCGGCCGAAGGCATCGCGATGGTCTTCCAGACTTTCGCGCTCTTTCCCTGGCTCACTGTACTCCAGAATGTGCAACTCGGCCTCGACGCCTTGCAGATTTCGTCCGACGAAGCGCATAAGCGCGCGCTGGAGGCAATCGACCTCGTGGGCCTCGACGGTTTCGAATCCGCCTATCCCAAGGAGCTTTCGGGCGGCATGCGCCAGCGCGTCGGCTTTGCGCGCGCGCTCGTCGTGCATCCCGACCTTCTGCTGATGGACGAGCCTTTCTCCGCGCTCGACGTGCTCACCGCGGAAACGCTCCGCACCGATCTTCTCGATCTCTGGTCGGAGGGGCGCATGCCGATCAAGTCGATCCTGCTTGTAACGCACAATATCGAGGAGGCGGTGCTGATGTGCGACCGCATCCTGCTTTTCTCGTCGAACCCCGGCCGGGTGATCGCTGAAATTCCGGTTGATATCCAGAGGCCGCGCAACCGCCTCGATCCGAAGTTCCGCTGGCTCGTCGACAGCATCTATGAGCGCATGACCATGCCGGCCAAGGCGCAGGCGGCAGGCGCCCGGCCTGCCTTTTCGACGGGCGGGATCGACATGCTTCTGCCGCGCGTGTCGACGAACTCGATTGCCGGCCTCATCGAGGCGCTGGCGGGCGCGCCCTATCACGGACGTGCCGACCTGCCGCCGCTCGCCGAACATATGCACATGTCCACCGACGCGTTGTTCAGCATCGGCGAGACGCTTCAGCTTCTTCGCTTTGCGGAGATCGAGGGCGGCGACATCAGGCTGACCGAGGCGGGCACGCGCTTTGCCAACGAAGATCCGCATGTGCGCAAGCAGATGTTTGCCGAGAGCCTGCTCAACTACGTGCCGCTGGCCGCTCACATCAAGCGTGTGCTGGACGAGCGCCCGGCGCATCGCGCACCCTATGCGCGCTTTGCCGAGGAACTCGAAGACGCGATGTCCGAGGAATGGGCCGAGCAGACGCTCAGAAGCGTCATCAACTGGGGCCGCTTTGCCGAGGTTTTCGCCTATGACGAAAATCAGGCGATGCTCAGTCTGGATAATCCGGTCTGAAACGGCGCCGGGCTCCGGGTGTCTGCCGAAAGCCCTCCCCGAGAGGGGCGCGGGGAGGGCCCTCGAGGGGCAGATCAGGCGGCGGCGGGAACCGACACCGCGATGTCGGTCTTGCCGAGCCAGTACGCACGGGACGCCAGTTTTTCGATTCTGTCGGCACGCCAGACGGATACGCCGTTACGGTACTGGGGGCCGGTCAGGTCGAGTACGCATTCAATATCAAGCGGATTGAAGCCATTGGCTTTGAGAAGCCGCGTTGCAGAAGCAAGGTCGAGATACTGAGTCATTGGGGGGCTCCTTACTCTGTCGCAAAGGCACATTACGACCGGGGCGTGTCATTGGCGTGACCCCGGGATCAATCTTGGATGACTGGGCTTGGGTATTCCGGGTTTGAGGTTGCTTGAACCGACCGCGGGAACGGCGTCCTGTGGCCGTGTCTCCTTGTCGCTTGCAAGTCTGGCCGATTTGGGGCGATAAGAGTGCGATTTCAAGACTTTGCCCGCATTATGGGGCAAATGAACGGAGTTTAAGGAATGGCCCGCGCGCGTATCTACAAGCCTTCGAAAAATGCCATGCAGTCTGGCAAGGCGAAGACGAAGAAGTGGGTGCTTGAGTTCGAACCCTCCGCCGCGCGCAAGGTCGAGCCGCTGATGGGCTGGACAAGCTCGCCTGACACCAACACCCAGGTTGTACTTCGCTTCGACACGAAGGAAGAGGCCATCGCCTATGCGACGCGCAAGGGCATCGAGTTCCAGGTCGTCGAGACCCAGTCCTCGAAGCCCCTGATCAAGGCCTATGCCGACAACTTCAAGGCCGACCGTATCGGCCAGTGGACGCATTGAGCGCCACGCTGCCCCTCCTGGTCCCGTAGCTCAGCTGGATAGAGCAACGGATTTCTAATCCGTCGGTCGCAGGTTCGAATCCTGCCGGGATCACCAGCGGACTGCAGCGCGGCGGTTGCCGCGCTTTCCGTCTCTCTCAGCCGAAAAAGCGTCGTGCGATCAGATAGTCGAGCGACAGCGCTCCCGCGCCGCGTGTGATGATCGGAAGCAGAAGAGCGGCCCAGATCAGGTGGTCGGGCCAGTTCTGCGGATAGACAAAGACCTGAATGACGAGGGTCATGCCGAGCATCGCGGCTGCGGCGAAGCGCGTGCCAAAGCCGACGAGCAGCAGGAGAGGCGCCGTCAGCTCGACTGTTGCGGCAAGCGTCGCGGCAAATTCTGGAGGCAACAGCGGCACGTTGTACTCGCTCGCAAAGAGCGCCACGGTCGTGTCCCAGCTTGCGATCTTGACGAGACCCGAACGGAAGAACACGACCCCGACCGCGACACGAAACAAAAGTTTCAGGAGCGGCATGGGCACGCTTTCGAGAAGATCGAATAGCTGACGCAGCAGCCGGACGGGGTAGGCGAGAGGCATGGAGGCCGGACGGGTCGTGAGCATGGGATCGCTCCTTCAGTTATGAGCCGGGTGGAAATGGCCGATGAAGAGGCCGGATGCGAGAAGTTCGGCGCAGAAGGCGCCCGCATCGAAATCGCGTGGGCCAGCTTCCGCCGCGAGCCGAGAGGCTCGAGCAAGGGTGTGCATGTCGAGAATGGCGCTGACGAAGGCTGCTTCCGCCGGATCGAGCCTGCGCCAGACGACATCGAGATCATGCCGCCAGATCAGCATCGAAATGCCGCCGCTGCCGAGATCAATGGTGGGTTCGGGATCGGCGTCGGGCTGGTTCGCGCGCCATATGTCGAGAACGGGGTATGGCGAGCTGACCAGGCGGGCGGAGGGATGGGGGGCAAGCACGACTTCGCCCTGCAGAGAGGCGGGGATGTTTTCAAGCGCCGTCGCATCTTCGGGCATGGCGTCGTCAGCGTGAAAGGCGTGATTGATCGCCCATTCGAATTCGCCGACATCGGCGAGATAGGCATAATCGTCTGAGGCCGTCAGCCGGGCGACAAAGGTCGGAAAGCCTTCGCCATATTGCGAGAGCATTGCGATCTTCGGCGGATGTTCGCAGGCAAAGCGGCGGGCTGCCTGATCGAAATAACGCTCGCCGACCAGCCTTTGCAGCACGGGAAAGATCGCAGCCAGCGCGCCCGAGAGCGAGATCAGGAAATTGTTGCGGTAGATCTGAAGTCTCCGCGCGGGGTCGAGGCCCGAGGCGGTCACGATGGCGCCAATGCCGGAACTGTCGTCCTCTATGACCGCATGAATGAGGGCGGACTGAACGTCAGAGAGGGCGCGCATGGAAACCTCCCGCCTGAACCACCCGGCGTCGGGCATCCGCGCGCGCCGCTTCGGCGACGAGGATGTCGAGTTCGGGAATGTTGCTGTCCCACTCGATCAGCGTAGCTGCATCGGGAAAGAGGCCGATGGTGGCGTCATAGAGAGACCAGACGGGATCGCTGACAGGACTGCCGTGATCGTCGATGAGAAGGGCCACACCGTCGATCTCCTTCGCCGTATGGCCGGCGAGATGAATCTCTTGAACCGGCGCACCCGCAAAGCCGGCCAGCGTCGACCGAGGATCGTGGCCGAGATTGATGGCGCTCACGAAAATGTTATTCACGTCGAGGAGAAGTGCGCATCCCGTGCGCCGCGCGAGGGCTATAAGAAATTCGGATTCCGTTATCGTTGAGTGATCGAAGCCCAGATAGACGGACGGGTTTTCGATCAGAATCGGGCGCCGTAGTGCCGTCTGTACGCGGTCTATATTGTCGGCGACGACGGTGAGCGCTTCTTCCGTATATGGCAGCGGCAGAAGATCGTTCAGA
>JAJXZC010000715.1 GCA_021780275.1 Pseudomonadota bacterium | reverse complement strand
TCGTATTTGTAGGACGGGGTGGCGTTCTCGATGCGCGCGACGGCATTCTTGACGTATGACTGCGCATCCTTGGCGTACGACGCGGCATCTCCGCTGCACGAGATTGCGATCCCGCCTGCGAGTGCGGCGGCGCCGAAAGCGGCGATCAGTTTTCCTTTGGTGAGTTTCATGTGTTTCTCCTGTTGTGTGTGTTTTATTTGAAAAAGCTGGATGAAACGGCTGCATTGGTGATGACTTTTTGGCCGTTGATTGTGCCGCGAATGAACACTCTTTTGACGTCGCCATCCTGCAACGAAGTGAAGGTCAGTTTTTCTTTCGTGGCGCTGTTTTTGAACTGGCGCAC
Source organism: Pseudomonadota bacterium (assembly GCA_021780275.1). Next base: position 3,674 of record JAJXZC010000715.1, on the reverse strand, counting down.
AAGAGCGCCTTTGTACGTGCGTTCCCTGGCGCATGTCCAGTCGGTCTCATTGCAATACAGCACGTGTTTGAAGAAAAATTTCGATTCTTTATCCATGAAATACCTTCTGTTTCAAAAACTGGAGCCTTAAGGTAAATCAATATAAAAATATGTCAATAATTTTTATGGATAAATATATCTGTTTGAAAAGATTGAAAATCAGAGAATGCTTTTCAATTTATAGAGAGCTTCGAGTGCGTCTTTGGGGCTGAGCGCATCCGGGTCGATGTCTTTGAGCGCATCCTCGACGGCGGAGGATTTTTGCGGCGGCGGACTCATCGCCGACTTATTGATTGCAAGTGGGGCGGTGAACAGCGGCAGGTCGGCGGCCTTCATCGGTTTGCCGCCGGAGGTTTTGGTGGTTTCGATGGTTTTCAAAACCTCCTCGGCGCGGGCGATGACCTGCGGCGGCAGCCCTGCGAGTTTGGCGACGTGGATGCCGTATGACCTGTCCGCCGTGCCATCCGCCACTTCATGCATGAAAACGATATTGTCCTTCCACTCGCGCACGCGCATGGTGTGGCAGGAGAGGCGCGGCAGGGTTTGGGTGAGACCCGTGAGTTCGTGATAGTGCGTGGCGAAGAGGGCGCGGCATTTGTTGGTCTCGTGCAGATATTCAAGGCACGCCCAGGCGATCGACAAGCCGTCATAGGTCGCCGTGCCGCGGCCGATTTCATCGAGGATGACCAATGACCGCTCCGTCGCCTGATTGAGGATCGTCGCGGTTTCGACCATCTCGACCATGAAGGTCGAGCGCCCGCGCGCGAGATCGTCCGCCGCGCCGACGCGGCTGAAGAGGCGGTCCACCGTGCCGATATGCGCCGAGGTCGCCGGAATGTAAGAGCCCATCTGCGCCATCAGCGCGATCAGCGCATTCTGCCGCAGGAACGTCGATTTCCCCGCCATGTTGGGGCCGGTGAGCAGCCAGAGGCGGGAATCTTGCGCGAGCTCGCAATCGTTGGCGATGAAGTCGGCGTTGTCCTGCTTTTTGAGCGCGATTTCGACGACGGGATGCCGTCCGCCCTTGATGTCGAAAGTGGTGGATGCGTCAACTTGCGGACGCGTGTATCTGTTTTTCACTGCAAGCTCGGCCAGCGCCGATGCGACATCGAGCGCGGCGAGGGCGTTCGCGGTTCTGGCGATCAGTTCGCCCTGCGCCATGACTTCGCGCACCAGATCGGCGAAGAGTTGCAATTCGAGCGCCAGCGCTTTCCCTGCGGCTTCGGAGATTTTTTGCTCAAGTTCCGAAAGCTCCGTCGTCGTGAAACGCGCCGCATTCGCCATCGTCTGGCGGTGGATGAAGGTTTCTTTGTCGAGATGGAGCTTGTCGGCGTGGGTCGCCGTGGCTTCGATGTAATAGCCGAGGATGTTGTTGTGCTTGATCTTGAGGCCGGAAATCCCGGATTTCTGCGCGTATTTCGCCTGCAACTGCGCGATATGCTGGCGGCTGTCGTCGCGCAGGCGCGTCAGTTCGTCGAGCTTCGGCGCGTAGCCGCAGGCGATGAAGCCGCCGTCGCGCGTCAGCACGGGAAGATCGGTGCTCAGCGCGCGCTCGAGCTGGTCGATCAGCGGATGGTGCGACCCCCACAGCGCGAGCGTTTGAAGCGCCGCTGCGATGCCCTGCGGCAGATCGCCCGCATTGAGAAGTTTGTGCAGTTGCACCGTTTGCGCCAGCGTATCGCGGATCGCGGCGAGGTCGCGCGGGCCGCCGCGCTCGAGGCTCAGGCGCGCGATGGCGCGTTCGATATCCGCGCAGCGCTGTAAAAACTGCCGCGTGTCGGCGCGAAGATTGTTTTTGCCCGCGAAAAATTCCACCATGTCGAGGCGGCGGTTGATCTTGTCAGGATCGGTGAGCGGCATGGCGAGATGACGGGCAAGAAGCCGCGCTCCGCCGCCGGTGACGGTTTTATCGAGAACGGAAAGCAGGCTGCCCTGCCGCTGGCCGCTCAATGTGTGGGTGAGTTCGAGATTTTTGCGCGTGGCGGCGTCGATCTCCATCACCGCGCCGAGTTGTAATTGCCGCGGTTGCGAGAGGCGCGGGAACTTGCCTTTTTGCGTCAGCTCCACATAGTCGATCAGCGCGCCGGCGGCGGCGATTTCCGCGCGGGAAAAAGCGCCGAAGCTCTCCAGCGTGCCGACGCCGAAGATTCTTTCGAGGCGTTTGCGCGCGTTCTCGCTGTCAAAACGGCTCTGCGGCTGGACGGTGAGTTTGGATTTGTAACCGGCGAACACCTCGAACAAGCCGGGGTTCTGCGTCAGCTTTTCGGAGACGAGGATCTCGCCGGGGGAAACGCGCTCCAGCGCCGCGCCGAGGTTCTGCGGCAATAGCGGTTGCAAGGTGAAATCGCCGGTCGAAAGATCAAGCCACGACATGCCGAAAGCGTTGCCCGCTTCCGCGAGCGCCATCAGGTAATTGTTGCTGTTCTTTTCAAGCAGCGTGTCTTCCGTCAGCGTGCCGGGGGTGACCACGCGGATGACGTCGCGCCGCACCAGCGCCTTGTAACCGCCGCGCTGTTTCGCTTCTTCCGGCGTTTCGACCTGCTCGCAGATCGCGACCTTGTGGCCGAGCTTGATCAGCCTGGCGAGATAGGTCTCATGCGCGTGCCACGGCACGCCGCACATCGGCGTGTCGGCGCGGCTGGTGAGGGTGATGTCGAGAGCGGCCGCCGCCGTCACTGCGTCGTCGAAAAAGAGTTCGTAAAAATCGCCCATGCGGTAAAAGAGCAGGCAGTCCGGATGCGCTTCCTTGACGGCGAGATACTGCGTCATCATCGGTGTAAGCGCTTCTTTTTTCGCCGCGTCCGCCATCAGAGAAGCCGCAGGAACGTGGGGATGACATGCGCGTGATGCAGATGGGAAACCAATTCAAACACCGGCGCGGGCACGAACCACCACACCGCGTCGCGCACCGACATGTTGAAATAGCGGGGCTGAAAGAGCAATTCGTCCGGCGCGTTGTATCTTTTGAAATCAGGCCAGAGGCGCGGTGTGCTTTGTTTGAAAGCCGTAAAATCCGCGCCGAACTTTTCCGCCAGAAAAGCCTCCTCGCGGCCGATCAGCCTGATATAAACCAGCAGGAAGCCGATGAAGATCACCAGCGTCGGGATGATCTCGCCCCACAGCAATCCCAGGCCGGCCGCGCCCGTCAGCGAGAAGAAATAAAGCGGGTTGCGGCACATGGCGTAGGGGCCAACGGTGATCAGCTTTTCATTTTTCACTCCGCCGATGAAGGCCGTGCTGTACATCCGCCCGATCGCGCAGACCACCAGCAGGAAATAGCCCGCGAGACGGAGCAACTCGTAAGGAAGGCCGTGCAGCACCGGCGTTGTGAAAAGCACCGCCAGAAGAAGGAAAAGCACCAGCAGGCGGGTGTCGCGCATGCGCGTTTTGTTAAGGTCGGAGGCCATCGAATTCCTTGTGTTCCCTGTTGTTTTGAGCGTTCGGGCAGATTAAACGGCGCGGCGCGGACTGTCCATGCCAAACACCCCTTAAAATAATGATTATGTAATAAATATGTGATTTACAAAATATTATTTTTGCTTAAACTATTGACCGCATATAAGAAAATCCCTTAATGTCTCGTGACATTATGATTCCGTAGCTCAGCGGTAGAGCATCTGACTTTTAATCAGAGG
>JAJXZC010000462.1 GCA_021780275.1 Pseudomonadota bacterium | reverse complement strand
ACGACGACGAGCAATGGCTGTCGCTGCGCTATGATCTGACCGCGCCGCTCGCCCGCTATGTCGCCGAGAATTACGAGAAGCTGCCGAAGCCCTATCGCTCCTATCGCGCCGGCTTCGTTTTCCGCAACGAGAAGCCGGGCCCAGGCCGTTTCCGCCAGTTCATGCAGTTCGATGCCGATACGGTCGGCACAAGCTCCGTCGCCGCGGACGCCGAGCTTTGCATGATGGCGGCCGATACTTTGGAACGGCTCGGCATCAAGCGCGGCGAGTACGTGATCAAGGTGAATAATCGCAAGGTACTCGATGGCGTATTGGAGAGCATTGGCCTCGGCGGCGAAGCGAATTTCGGTCGGCGGCTAACGGTTTTGCGCGCCATCGACAAGCTTGATCGCTTAGGTATCGATGGCGTGAAGCACTTACTTGGACCAGGACGTAAGGATGAGAGCGGCGATTTCACGAAGGGCGCGGGCCTTGATGCCGCCGCAACTGAATTTATTCTCGGCCTGATTGATCCGGAAAAGTCTTCGGAAGATCATATTGCTTCGATAGACATTAGATTAGCTGACAATGAAACCGGTCAGCGCGGCCGTGAGGAATTGGAAGCAATTGCGAAACTGATCGCTGCGGCGGGCTATGACGACGGGCGCGTACGTATCGATCCGACTGTCGTCCGCGGCCTTGAATATTACACCGGTCCAGTTTTCGAGGCCGAACTGACTTTCGAAATCGCCGAGGAAGACGGCCGCCCCGTGCGTTTCGGCTCGGTCGGCGGCGGCGGCCGCTATGACGGTCTCGTCGGCCGCTTCCGCGGCGAGGACGTGCCGGCGACCGGTTTTTCCATCGGCGTCTCGCGGCTCTATGCGGCCTTGAAGGCGATCCATTCGCCGGTCGTGGCCGGCGCGCAGCAACGCGGGCCGGTTGTCGTCCTCGTCCTCGACCAGGCGGAGGTCGCCCGCTATCAGGGCTTTGTCTCGCTCCTGCGCAACGAAGGCATTGCCGCGGAGCTTTATCTCGGATCGTCGGGGATGAATGCGCAGTTGAAATATGCCGATAAGCGCAAGGCGGTCTGTGCCGTCATTCAGGGCTCGAACGAGCGCGAGAAGGGCGAGATTGCGATCCGCGATCTCGTCCTTGGCGCCGAACTCGCCGCCGGGAGCAAGGAGCGCGCGGATTATCTCGAATTGCGCACCAAGGCGCAATTTACCGTGCCGGAAGCCGATCTGCTGAAGGCGGTCAAAGAAGTGCTTTTGCGGCACGCTTAATGTCCGAAATCGCCTCCGCTGCCTTGCCGTATTCGGGATATAATCGTCTGGAATCGAAAAAATTCGATGTGACGGCTTATGAGCAAGCAGAGGATGAGGCCAGCGCCGGCGCTCTTGCAGCGTCTCGAAGCCGCCTTCTTGAGCCACGGCTATAGCGCGCTCTCGATGCTTGGCTTGGCCGAAGCCTGCGATCTGACGGCGCGTACGCTCTATAATTATTTCCGCAACAAGGAGGAGGCGTTCCGCGCCGCGGTTCTCTACCGCAATGAATTGGCGCTGAACCGCGGCTTTGCCGCGGGCCGCGAACAATGGACGAAGGGCGGCAGCGCGCTGGACATTCTCACCGCGATCGTCGATGTCCGCTACGGTGACACGCGCCGGGTCGCCAACGCATCACCGCATCTTGTCGAATTGAATTCCGTCGTCTTCGAGCGCTGCAACGACATCGTCACGGCGGTGGCGCTGTCGTTCGAGGCCGACCTCGCGCAGTTCATTGTCGAGTTGCGGGATGCGAATTTGCTGCGTCTGCGTAGCGAGGTTTCGCCGCAGGCCGCGGCGCAGGCGCTTGCCAATGGCGCGCGCGGCGTCAACCAGCGCCTGCCGCCGGTGCCGCCGGCGGATTTGTCTGGACGCTATCGCGAAATGTGCCAGTTCATCCTTTATGGCTGCGCCGAAACGCGCGACCGAAGTGATCGCGCGTGAAGGCAATCCATTGCATGGCCAGATCTTACTGGTAGCGCGCCAGGAAGCTTCGTGGCTTGCCCACTTGGTCGACGCCGGATTCGACCGCAAACGTCCGGCCACCGAGTGTTTCGGCCCGATCTTTGAGCGGATTACCGGCTAAGGCGTCGCTCGCTGCGTCCGATGCAACGGTGGACGCGCGATAAGGCCGTCCCTCTGCGCGTTCGACGGTAAAGGCATCACCACCGAGCGTCGTGGCGCGATCGCGCAACGGATTGTCACCCGCAACGCCACTGCGCGCAGCGGCCGCCTTGTAGGAAGACCCTTCCGCCCGCTCGATCGTAAATGCCTGCCCTCCAAGCGTCGCGGCACGGTCCGCAAGAGGGTTTTCAACAGCCTGGCTGCCTGAAGCGCCGAATTCGGCGCCGATCGTGCTGGGCAGATGGCGGCGCCCAGACGATGCCGCAAACGTCGAACTCGCTTGTGCGCCGACCAAGATAATGACGCTTACAGCTTTGAAAAGATGAGACTTGAACATGATATTCGCTCCTTGATTTCTGACCTCGCTAGCGCGGGCGCAACGTCCGCGAGCAGGCGCATTCCCGCGCCTCGCATCTGTAACTATGATTATAATAGTGACTATACAAGATGTAGTCAGTTGCAAATTTCTATCGATGCGATTATCTGTTTTGGTTATGAACGCTGGCTACTCGCAAGATTGCCCGGTCGCGCGGACCCTCGACATCGTCGGCGAAAAATGGAGTCTGATCATTTTGCGCGACCTCGTTCAAAAGGGCCCGCAGCGGTTTCAAGATCTCGAGCTCGGTCTCGAGGGTGTCGCGCCGAACACGCTCTCCGCCCGCCTCAAGACATTGGAGCAACAGGGCGTTATCGGAATGCGGCTCTATGAGGCGCATCCACCGCGCTACGAATATTTCTTGACCGAGAAGGGCAAGGCGCTTCGTCCGGTTTTAGGCGCCCTCAGGGCCTGGGGCGAGCGTTTCACGTAAGGTGGCGAGGCGAATCCTGCCGCGGCGATTGCCATTGAGGCGCCGCGTAAGCGGCGGCAGAGAAGCGCGAAATTCTAAGTGCAAGCAAGCGAAAGCTCATGTCGAGGCAGCACGCACCGCGTCAGTAAAATGGCGCGGTCGCGAAAACATTTTCGTCGAATTGAACAGATCGGCCGCTTGATTTCCGTCAATTCCCTCGCGCCGGTTTCGTGCCAATCAAAATTCTATTGTTAGGCCCTTTCTTGAAACTGTCTGATCTTTTTGAGGACTTAGCGGTCCGCGCGAAAAAGGCCGAAGATGCGACGGCCGCCGCCGAAAAAGAGGGGCACGAGAAGCTCGTGGCGCGCCAAAAAGAAGCCTACGCCACAGTGCGAAACGTCATTGAAAAGATCGACCAAAAGGTCAAGTCGGCCGGCGATTCCGCGACCCGCGACCTGAGCACGATCAAGGCGAAAATTGCGGCGGATCTGATCGCGGTGAAGGAAGGCGCTGCCCACGTCGGCCATGAGCTTGATGTCAAGCGCGCGCAGGCCCGCGCCGACCGGCTGGAATGGGAAGCGCATTTCGCGATCGATTACGCCATTGCGGCGGTCGAACAGGCAGGCCTCGCCGCGCTCAGCGCCGTGCTCGCCCGAGCGGACGCTGCCAAGCAAGCCGCCCACTGAGAAAAAGCCCGGCCAAGGTCGAGTTTGTTGGGGAATTCAACGCGCAATCGGTAGGAGAGCACAATGACGAGTGCAGATGCTCATTCGATTGTCTTTCGCCCGCTTCTTAGTGCCCTAGCAGAGAAGTGGTGGCTGCTGCTGCTGCGCGGCATGGCCGCAGTTGCGTTTGGCGCCCTTGCGCTCGCCTGGCCGGGCGTCACCATACTCACCCTGACATTGATGTGGGGCATCTACGCCCTCTTCGACGGTGTTCTTGCGCTGTGGGAAGCCGCCGACGGAGGTGTCGGGGAGATCATGCCGCGCTGGTGGTTGGCGCTCGTCGGCGTCGCCGGCCTATGCGCGGCAATCGCGGCCTTCACTTGGCCGGGGATGACAGCGCTTATCCTCCTTTGGTTCATCGC
>JAJXZC010000563.1 GCA_021780275.1 Pseudomonadota bacterium | reverse complement strand
TTCATCGCCATTTGCCAGGACGGTGCGCAGCGGCATGTGGCGGCCGTTGATCTTGCAGCCCACACAACTGTCGCCGACATTCGTATGCACGGCATAGGCGAAGTCGATGGGCGTCGCGCCGCGCGGCAGCGTGATGAGCAGCCCCTTGGGCGTGAAGCAGAAGACCTGATCGGAGAACATCTGCAGCTTGGTGTGCTCCAGAAACTCCTCCGGCGTGCCGCCATGCTCGAGCATCTCGATAAGCTGGCGCAGCCAGCGGAATGTGCTGGCGAATTCCGCCGACTTCTCCGCCCCGCCCGCGCCTTCCTTGTAGAGCCAGTGCGCGGCAATGCCGAGCTCGGCCAGCTCGTGCATCTTGTGCGTTCGGATCTGCACTTCGACGCGCTTCTGCTCCGGTCCGATCATTGTCGTATGGATGGAGCGGTAGCCGTTGTTCTTCGGCGTCGAGATGTAATCCTTGAAACGTCCCGGCACCATCGGCCAGTTCGTATGCAGGACGCCGAGCGCGCGGTAGCAATCGGCCACATCGTCAACGATGACGCGGAAGCCGAAAATGTCGGAGAGCTGCTCCAGCGAAATGGCGCGGCGCTCCATCTTGCGCCAGACCGAATAGGCGCGCTTCTGCCGCCCATCGACCTTGCAGGCAAGGCCCGCTTCCTGCAGCTTCGCCTGCAAGTCGCTGGCGATGCGCTCGACGATGTTGCCGCTAGCTGCGCTGAATTCGGCGAGCCGCTTCATCAGCGTTTCGCGCGCCTCGGGGTTCAGCTCCTTGAACGCCAGGTCTTCCAGTTCCTCGCGGATTTCCTGAATGCCCATGCGGCCGGCGAGCGGCGCGTAGATATCCATCGTTTCCTGCGCGATGCGGGCGCGCTTTTCCGGCGATGAGATGTATTGCAGCGTCCGCATGTTATGCAGACGGTCGGCAAGCTTCACCAGCAGCACGCGAATGTCGTTCGACATGGCGAGCAGGAACTTGCGGAAATTCTCCGCCTGCTTGGAATGCTCCGACGTCAGCTCGATGCGCGTGAGCTTGGTCACACCGTTGACGAGATTGGCAACCTCTGCGCCGAAGAGCCTGGTCAGCTCTTCCATCGTCGAGCCGGTATCCTCGATCGTGTCGTGCAGGAGCGCAGTGACGATCGTGGCGGTATCGAGCTTGAGGTCCGTCAGAATGCCGGCTACCTCGATCGGGTGCGAGAAATACGGGTCGCCCGATGCGCGCTTCTGACTGCCATGCTGCTTCATGGCATAGACATAGGCGCGATTGATCAGTGCTTCGTCCGCCGTGGGATCGTAGCCGAGTATCCGATCGACCAACTCATACTGACGCAGCATTCTCGAAACCTGCCTGCCTCCGTTCAACTTCGCCCAAACAGTTTAAGACCGCCAAAACAAAAGCGCCGCCCTTACCTTCCGGCCGGGGCGGCGCTCTAAACCGATTGACGCACGGGAGCGGAAGTCATCCCCGCCTTTGCGGTCGCTTAGTCTTCCCCGTCCATGTCGTCCGCGTCGGCGGATTTCTGCTGCGGCGAGTCGATCTGGCTCTGGATGGCGCGGAGGAGCTCCTCTTCGCTCATACGGTCGCCGCCGGCCCCAGCGCCGAAGGTGTCGATGTCGGCGGCGCTCACTTCGCCAGCCGTCAGAAGCTGCAGGCTCTCGGCCTCCGGCTCGTCCGTCTCGACGCGCTTCTGCATGGTGCCGATCAGGTCTTCGCGAAGATCGATCGGAACGATGGTGCGCTCGGCGATCTCGCGCAGCGCCACGACGGGATTCTTGTCGTTGTCGCGGTCAACGGTCAGCTCGGCGCCGGCCGACATGGCCCGCGCACGGTGCGCGGAGAGCAGAACCAGCTCAAAGCGGTTCGGCACCTTGTCGACGCAATCTTCAACGGTCACACGCGCCATGATCGCAACTCCGGGTAAGGCGGGAAATCTATTGTGCGGTGTATGTAGGGGCTGGGCAAGGAGAAAGCAAGCAGAAACAGGCTCTTAGGCGATCGGAGCCCCGTTTCGGGTGGTGATTTTCTCAATTCCGGCAAGCGCGCCAATGCCTTGCGCCGCCCGGAGCCGGTCCAGAAGTTCCTCCGGCCCCTGCCCGGTCACGGGGTGGCGCCACTCCGGCGCGACCTCGGCCAGGGGAACCAGAACGAACCCCCGGTCCGGAATCCCCGGATGCGGCAGGGCAAGCGGCAATTCCCCAAGCCCGGCATCCGCGCCCCGTCGCCCCACGGGCGGCACGACCAGGCCGTTGTAATCGAGCAAATCGATGTCGATGGTTCGCTCGCCCCAACGTACGCGCCGCACCCGGCCGAACATTGCCTCGATCCGGTGAAGCATCCGGAGCAGGTCCACCGGCGGCAGCGCCGCCTCGACCACGGCGACGCCATTCACGTAGGGCGGCTGCGCATAGGGCGTGATCGCAGGTGTCCGATACCAGGACGAACGGCGCCGCACGGAAATGCCAAGTGAAGGCATCAACTCGAGCGCCTTCTCCAACGCCGTTATTGGCTCGCCATGAACAGACGTAAGATTTGCGCCAAACGCCAGCACGATCATTTCAAATTGTCCATGTAGATGAATACCCGTTTCCAAAGCAAAGCGGCTTCTATATTTTCTGGCGATTAACAGCCACCCCAAGCCGCACTTCGTCGCCGGGCCTGTCTATTTCAAATCCACACCACGCATACGCTACTCCCAGGAGTGCAACATGAATTTCTATCCGCAGGAACGCATCGCGCTCTTCATCGACGGTGCGAACCTCTATTCGGCTGCGCGGGGCCTCGGCTTCGACATCGACTATAAGCGGCTCCTCGAACTTTTCCGCTCCAAGGGTACGCTCCTGCGCGCCTTCTACTACACGGCGCTGCTTGAAGATCAGGAATATTCGCCGCTTCGTCCGCTTATCGACTGGCTCGACTACAACGGGTTTTCAGTCGTGACGAAGCCCGCCAAGGAATTCACGGACGCCACCGGCCGCCGCCGCGTCAAAGGCAATATGGACATCGAGCTCGCCATCGACGCGATGGAGATCGCCGACAAGGTCGACCATGTCGTGATCTTTTCCGGCGACGGCGATTTCCGCCGCCTCGTCGATGCCATCCAGCGCAAGGGCAAGCGCGTCTCGGTCGTTTCCACGACGCGCAGTTCGCCGCCCATGATCGCGGACGAGCTTCGCCGTCAGGCCGACCAGTTCATCGACCTCGAAAGCCTGCGTGGCTTCATCGGCCGCAATGCGGACAATCGCCCTCAGGTTGTCCAGGCGGTCGAGGATGACGACGAATATTACGACGATGAGGACGAGGAAGAACTCGACCTTCCCGCGCGTGCCTGAACGCGGTAGAAAGCGGCATGTCCGATATCGAAGTTGCGGCGCCCGAAGCGCCGCGCGACTGCCAGCTCTGTCCCCGCCTCGTCGCCTATCGGCGCGAAAATCAGGCCGCTCACCCGGACTGGTATAATGGCCCCGTGCCTTCATTCGGCGATGAAAAGGCGCGCCTTCTCATCGTGGGTCTCGCGCCCGGCGTTCAGGGCGCAAACCGCACCGGCCGACCCTTCACCGGGGACTATGCGGGCGATCTCCTTTATTCGACGCTGATCGAGTTCGGCTTCGCCAAGGGCGAGTTCAAGGCCCGGCCGGATGACGGGCTGACGCTGCATGACGCGATGATATCCAATGCGGTCCGCTGCGTGCCGCCGCAGAACAAGCCGACGCCGCTCGAAGCGAAGACCTGCCTGCGTTTCTTCTCGGCCCGTCTCGCCGCCCTGCCGAAGCTCACCGCCATTCTGGCGCTTGGCCGCATCGCCCATGACAGCGTGCTGACGGCGCATGAAGCGAAGCGTTCGAAATTTCCCTTCGGCCATCAGACTGCCCACGAGATCGGCAACGGCTTGCGCCTTTTCGACCGCTATCACTGCTCGCGCTACAACACGAACACGCGGCGCCTGACGCCCGAGATGTTCCACGACGTGTTCAGGGATATTCGGGCCTATCTGGATCGGCGCTGATTCAGCTATACCGCTCTTCCGTCCA
>JAJXZC010000372.1 GCA_021780275.1 Pseudomonadota bacterium | reverse complement strand
CTGATCACGCGTGATTCGAAGCAGCCGACTCTATCGCCCGCGCCGCTGTCGCAGGTCAGTTGCTCGTAGGCATAGCCGACAGCGCCGAGCTGTAATTGCTTCGTGAAAAAACGCGACGCGCCCCAGTCGAAGTGCATATCGATGCCATTTTGGTATCGCGTATACGGATTTTCGAAATTGTAGGTGAAACCAAGCACACCGGAAATCTCATTGCCCGTCTCCGGATTGAAATAGGTGTAGCCGCCGCCGACATCTGCGCCGCCGTGGCCAATTCCGAGGTTGACGAGATTATTGGGATTGTAGACGCCGATCGGAATGTCGGTCAGCGCGTAAGTCATAAAATTGCTGACCCCGGCGTTCCAGCGCAAGGTCGCGACGGGCGCGAGATCGCCGAAGCCGAGGACGTCGCCGCTGGTTCCCCTCGAGACGGTAAAGCCTTGGGGCCCGACCGACCCGTTCAACGTGGCGTTGACGCCGGCCTCAGCCCCACCGTAGGGGATGATCATTGCGACGGTCGCCTGACCGCCGAAAACTGGCGATGCAAACGTATAACTTGGCAGCCCAAGATAGAGGTCGGCGCGGCCGTCTAAACGGGCATTGAGATTTCCGTTGAAATTGACCGTCAGGTCGCCGCGCGTGACCTGACGCGCGAAGGCGACGCTGCCACCGGCGCCGACGGAGGGTACGTAGAAGATATTGGCATAGGCAAAGCCCGGCGATTGCGGCACTGCGGCGAGACTGCCGAAGAAGCCTGGGAGCCAAAGGCTGACGCCGGTTTCGTCAGCGCGCGCAAAACTCGATGAAATAGCCAAAGCAGCAATCGCCGCAATCAACACATTTAGAAAAGAAAAAACGCGATCTCCGTCAAAATAACATCGTTCGACGGTGCTTGCCTTGGTTTTGCAATATAGATGCGGCACGGCTTTCCCCGCGTCGTTGCAATCCATGCACTCAAAAATCTTCGTCGGAAACAGCTCAGCTGACCAGCAAAGAATAGTGAATCCGCAACAACTTGTGACGTTTTTGACCGCGCGTGGCACAGCTATCACAATGAGGCTTAAGGCGACCGGCATAGCGGCGAACGTTTGCTGTCGCATCGGCGATCGGATCAACCAAACCGTAAGCCGCTCTCGCACGGCCGGCCCAGGAACCATTGTGCACCGCCGTGAGCCAAGCTTTGGCTGGGCGTTTCTGATGCCACATTTCGGCTGCAACATTGCCACTTGGGGATTGCAGGGTGTGGCTTAAGGCGTTGGCTCCAACGCCTGCGGAAGTCCTTACTTCGACTCCTCTCGCTTGAGCACGCATATGCTTGACGCTCTCGACAAACCCGTTCACAGCGCCGTTCCGCTCCTCAGCGCCGATACGGCTCCGCCGCCATCAGACGCAGCTCCCCTTGAGATAAAGGTGGAGCCGGCCGATGCCATCTTCGGCTCTCTGCCTCCGAAGGATTTGGGGTCTATCCCTCCCGAAGAGACAGAGAAGACATCGACGCCGAGGATCGTTCCGCTGTTCGTGCGTTTCCTGCGATTTGCCGCGCGCACGGCGGTCGTCGCTTTTCTCTGTGCCTTGGCCTGGGCCATGGGCGCGTATTATTCCCGCGGCCATTCGTCGGTCGATCTCACGAGAGCCAGTCAGACTGCGCAGGTGCAGCAGAGCCCGGTGCACGACGAGGTCGCCAGCGCGATGCAGCAAATGGCGGACGAAATTCGCGCGCTTAAGACCAGTGTCGATGGCCACGACGCGGCACAAGACGCGGACTTGGCGAGCCTCAAGAAGAACGCGCCGGACCCGGCGCAGCATGCCACGGGCGCCGCGGCGGCCGATCTCGCCGGCCGGATCGACAAGCTGGAGACCGACCTGACGACGAGTCTTTCCCAAGTCAACCAACGGCTCGCCAGCATCGAGCAGCAAATGTCGGCGTCGCATGCCGCCGCTTTGGCGGCGCGGAGGCAATTGGCCCGCAGGCATGCGGAGCACGTTCATGACGCCTTCGACCCGTCCCAGGATCCCGCCGCTCCCGGAGCGCCACGCCCGCTCGGCGCGCGCTGAATCTGTCCGATTTCGCGGAAAACGTCGTAAGATGGTTCGGGATTAGGCAACCGGGCCACCGACGCCCAGCGAAATTGGGATATCCGCGAAATGCCGGATAGTGGGCAGAACGCCGCGATTGATCATGTTGGCCCGCCACCGGTCGCTCCGGGCATCGCCCAGCCCACCACGAGCGTCCTCGCGCATGCCATCCACGTCGGCGATCGGATCGACGCCTCCGGGTTCGAGCGCGGCGACATGATCGCGACCGTGCCGCTCGCGACGCGGCTGACGCCGACCAAGTTCATCGCCCTCTACCGCTTCGGGGTCGTCGTTTTCGCGGGCTTGAGCCCGGCCGAGGAGACCGCTTATCTCGAAAAGATCGCAGGGCGAATTTCCGGCCGGCCGGACGGCAGAAACGAGGAAACGGCGGCGCTTGAGATCCGGTCCGATTACGATGATCGTGTCAAACCCGGCGGGCCCGTCGAAATTCCCGATCTTTCGCCGGCGCGCTTTCTCGTCGTTGCCGACGTTCTCGCGAAATCCGTGTCGCTGGCGCGGGCAGAGAATAAGCTCGGCGGCGTTTTCGACGCGATCGAGCCCTTTGCCGGAGAGCTGGCACGGACCGGCCGACCGCCCGGCAATCGCCGCTCGATGCTCAAGCTCATCGGTCAAGCCCTCATCGCGCAGCACCGCATTTCCGGTCGCATCGCGGTCGAGGAAAAGCCCGACATTCTTTGGGACCATCCGAGCCTCGAGCGGCTCTATGCACGACTCGAGGACGAATATGAGCTGAACGAACGCGCCAAGGCCGTAACGCAAAAACTGAATGTGATCGTCGAGACCGGCGAGGCACTCACCGATATTTTGGACGTCGATCGCTCAGCCCGGCTCGAAGTGATTATCGTCGCGCTCATACTCCTCGAGACTTTGGTCATGCTGCTGCAGATCTTTCTGGCCCGCGGCCACGCCTAAAGCCGTGATCACGTTATGGCCGCGCGGGGCGCGGCAGTCTTTGCAACTTTGAGATGCGGCTGGCGTTGCCGCAAGGCGATGCTGAATAAGCCTGATCGCGGAGGCGACGATGAAGGCGACCTGGACACCCCACGAAAAACATGGCGAGCTGACCAAACAGAGTGACCTGCCGGGCAGCGTATACGCCTTTCCCAACCAGCGGAAAGAACCGCTGACAGATGCCAAACATGTCCGCAACGCCATCGCGCGTTTCGATCAAGTCGTTGGGGTATCTGACCACGACCGAGAGCTGGCCTTCGCCAATATCAAGAAAGCGGCAGGCCACTACGGCGTCGACATGACCGAGACCGATTGGCACGAATTGGGAAAAACGCCCTCGACCGGCCGGAGCGCGGAGGATCGTCATCGTTCAGCGCAGAAGGCGGCGGCCACTCGAAAGAAGCACGGCACCTGATGCTTCTAATGGTACCAACAGTGCCCGTGTCGGCAGACGCGATGGTGCGGGTATAAGAAGTGAGGGCCGACGCAATAGCGGTACCAGTGGTAACCGGTCTCGCCGACCCGGTAACAGCCGGCCTCCGCCGGCAACACCACCGCCATCGCCAAAATCGCAGCGACGGCGGCCAGCAAAGAAAATCTGCGCATGAATATCTCCCAATGCGGCTCGCGGCCTCGTTTCACAACGCGGGTTACGGTTTCATAGTTGCCGCGCCGGGACGTATCCTTGCGCGAGATCAACCGGCATAGACCTTCCACCACGACGCTCGACAGTAGCGCACAGGATGGCCGGGGGATTGATATGCCGCAAGGCGCCAACGTCATCCCACCTTATTTCTTAATCTCATCCACGGGATATGGTGCATTGGCTCCGGGCGTTTCGTTGCATTCTTCCTCCGCTACGCGCGATTCACCTTCCGGTGTCGTGCCTATGCAAGACGCAGCCGCCGGTCCGTCTCGCGCGACGAACGATACCGGCTTGACCTCGAGCGAAGCGGCAGAGCGCCGCGCCAAGGTCGGGCCTAAT
>JAJXZC010000087.1 GCA_021780275.1 Pseudomonadota bacterium | reverse complement strand
GACGATGACCTTCCCGGTCGCCGATCCCACGCATCTCGCCATGCTGCACAAGGGCCATCCCGTGGACATCCAGATCGCCAACGACAATGGCGTCGTGAAAGTCCTCGATTTCCGCATGCAGCACTGAGCGCGATTCATCAGAGCGCGCGCCGCCGCGGCCTTCGTCGATCGATGACGAAGCGCGGCGGCAAAACGAAAAGGCGGTCGATGACGCCAATTGCTGAAAGGGGCGACCAATGACCCACCAACATGACCATGGCGGCGCATCCGAAGCGCGGCCGTTTCTCAAGACGCCCGCCGGATGGGTGTTATGCGGGTTTCTGGCGATCGGGGCGTTCTATCTCATCACCGAACACACGGCGCATCTTTTCGGCGTCCTGCCTTGGCTGTTCCTGCTCGCTTGTCCCCTCATGCACATGTTCATGCACGGCGGGCATGGCGGCCACGGCCGAGATGACGCGCAACAGAATCGCGACAGTGGTTCGCATTTAAGGGGCGCCTCCGGCGATCGTTCGTCGAAGGAGGATCGGCCATGACCCACGACGCTCCAGCCTACGGCCTTTGGTCGCTGGTCATCATCAACACGATTTTCTTCGTCATCTTTGCCACCAGCTTCAGCGTTGGCGGCTGGAAAAAGAACTGGCGCGAACTCGGGATGTTTTCAGCTTTCGTCCTGGCGCTTTTCACGGAAATGTACGGCTTCCCGCTGACCATCTATTTGCTGTCGGGGTGGCTGGCTGCCCATTATCCCCGCGTCAATTTGATGTCGCACGATTCCGGCCACCTGTGGTCGACACTGTTCGGCCTCAAAGGGAATCCTCACTTCAGCCTGCTCCATATTTCGAGCACCCTGCTGATCGGCGCCGGCTTCGTCTTGCTGGGCTACGCCTGGCGGCCGCTCTATGAGGCGCAGCGCGCCGGCAAGGTTGCGACGACAGGTCCCTATGCGCGCATCCGCCACCCGCAATATGTCGCCTTCGTCCTGGTCATGTTCGGCTTCCTGTTGCAATGGCCGACCATACCGACGCTCCTGATGTTCCCGATCATGACCTATGTCTATGCGCGTCTGGCGCGGCGGGAGGAACAGGCGTCGATCGAACAGTTCGGAGACGCCTATCGCGCCTATATGGCCGAGGTTCCCGCTTTCATCCCAAATCTCTTCGCGCCCGGCCTGTCCGATCGCGAAAGCAGGCGGTGATTTGGCCGCTCGCAAGTTTCGAAGGAGCAAGATCATGGCGATGGCAGGAAAAACGTCGAGCGCCCGTGCGATTGAAAAGCCTGCGCGTTTGGCCTCGGCGGCGGTCCACTCAGCACCGCTGGACGTTGCCGCCCCCGCCACGGAAATTTCCCCCGCGGTCGGGGGCGGCGATTTCGCGGATTTTCTCGCCTACTTGCGGGATTTCACGGAGCGCAGCGTGCTGTTCTGGGATGCGATCCGGCAGCGCGCCGACAATTTTCTGGAGCACGAGCGTCTTGGCCTGCCGGCTTTGCTTGATTTCAAATGGGAAATGTTGCTCGACGCGAGGACCTTCGAGCGACCGGCCAATTATGCCTTATTGCGCATCACCGAAGCGCAGGGTTGCCGCGCCGCCGAATGCGTCGATGAAGACAAGCCGCCGGTCCTGATTGTCGATCCGCGGGCTGGCCACGGGCCGGGCATTGGCGGCTTCAAGCGCGATTCCGAAGTCGGAATGGCGCTGAAAGAAGGCCACCCGGTCTATTTCGTCATATTTTTCCCCGAACCTTGCAAAGGCCAGACGCTCGCCGACGTGCTCCATGCGCTCCGCCACTTCGTCGAAGAGGTCGCGCGCCGTCATCCCGGCAAGCCCCCTGTCCTCTATGGCAATTGCCAAGCGGGCTGGGCGATCACATTGCTTTCGGCCGATTGCCACGGCCTTGTCGGACCGGCGGTGCTCAACGGCTCGCCCTTGTCCTACTGGTCGGGCGAATCCGGCGTCAATCCCGCGCGTCTCGCCGGCGGTTTGCTAGGCGGGGTCTGGCTGCCGCATTTTCTGGCGGATTTCGGAGACGGGCGTTTTGACGGCGCCTGGCTCGCCCAAAACTTTGAAACCTTGAAACCCGCGACCGCGCTCTGGGACAAATACGCCCAGCTCTTCACCCATCTGGAAACCGAGCGGGAGCGCTTCCTCGATTTTGAACGGTGGTGGAGCGGATTCCACAGCCTCAGCCGCGAAGAGATCGTCGCCATCGTCAAGAATCTCTTTATCGGCGATCAAATCGAACGCGGAATGTACCGCATCTGCTCGGGTTGCTACGCCGATCTGCGGCGGATCAAAAACCCGCTGGTGATCTTCGCCTCGTCGGGCGACAACATCACGCCGCCGCATCAGGCGCTCGGCTGGATCGCCTCAGTCTACAAGGACTCCGCCGATCTGGTCGCGGCCGGCCAGCGGATCGTCTATCTGATCAATCCGCATGTCGGCCATCTCGGGATATTCGTTTCGGCCTCGGTGGCGCGGTTGGAGCACCGGGCCATTCTGGAAAGCCTTGGCGAGATCGAAGCGCTTGGGCCTGGTCTTTACGAAATGAAGATCGACAATCCTTCCGGGGACGCCGATTGTCATAAACCAAAATATTCCGTGCGCTTCGAACCGCGCGCCGTCGAGGACCTGCGCTTCGAGCGGGCAGACAAGGCCTTCGGGCGCGTCGAAGCTGTGTCGAAAGCCGTGGACTCCGGTTACTCGACTTTCGTCAGTCCTTGGGTCAGGGCGTTCTCGACTTCCTTGACTGCGAATTTTCTGCGCTGGGCGCATCCTATGCGGACAAACCGCTACCTCTGGTCAGAACAATTCTTTCCGCCGATGAAGGGCGTCGAGCTTCTGGCGCCGATCGTGCGCGCGCAAAGGCGACCAATTCCGGAATCGTCTCCATGGCTGAAGCTCGAGCGCGACGTCATCGCCGAAATCTCCGGCGCGTTGGAAACGGCGCGTATTTGGCGCGATTCGCTGGAGGAGGTGGTCTTTTCGGCCCTTTATTCCAATCCGTTACTGGCATGGCCGCCGACGTCCTTGCACGCCGTCGAAACTGGGCGCGGAACAATTCGTAATGACGAGGAGGGACGCGACAGCTGCGGAGAAACAGAAACGGCGCAGGGCCGAAAGTCTTTGAATCGGTCCGATTTGAAACGAGCGGCGGCGAAGGTTGGAGCTAATGATGCCTGATCAAAAGGTCCTGGGTCATTTTTCGAAAATTGGCTCCGCGAATTCATATCCCGTCAATTCTTGTTTCGCGACGGCCAACACTTTCGATTTAGATCATTGCGCTACGCGCCAGGATCGAGTTACAAGACGAATGGTTTCCTGAAGGCCGATTCGATGGCGAACTGGTTCCGGCTCATTTTCTCCGTTCTTGCTCTCGCAGGCCTGTTGGCTGCGGGGATAGGCGGAGCTTTTGCCGCGAAGAGCCATCACCATTGCTGCCCGCAATTCTCGGCCGACATGACCATGGACCACCACGCATCAGGCGGCGCGGGCCACGATCACGGTGCGACGCCTGACTGCTGCATGATGGGCGCCTGCGCCCTCATGGCGCCAGTTTCGCCTCCTGAAGCCTATGTCGTCGCGCCCAGCGCCGTTTATGCGCAGGCTGTGTCGCTGGCGATCGACGACGCCGGCCCGCCAAGCTTCGCCGTCTCCCCGGGTTTGCGGCCTCCCATCGCGTAAAGCCGTGATTCCTCGCTTCCGTCCGCTCTGAAGGGCCGACGGTCGCGGCGCGACTCTATGCTTGCGCCGGCTTGCCCGGCTGGGAGACCGATTATCATGACTTCTTCCGCTCGTCTCATGAGCGCCTTCGCGCTCGCGGGAGGCGTGGCCCTGGCGGCGACGCTTACAACTCCATTCGTTCCTTCGGTTGTTCCGATTGCGCAGGCTGGCGCCGCCGCCGACGCGCAGGATGACCCTGTTCTCTTCTATCGCGCCCCGATGGGTGGGGCCGACCTGTCCTCCGGGCCGAAGAAGGACGGCATGGGCATGGATTATCTGGCCGTGCGTCGATCCGACGTTCTTCCCTTGCTGAAGAAA
>JAJXZC010000296.1 GCA_021780275.1 Pseudomonadota bacterium | reverse complement strand
TGCCGATGTACTTCGTCGTGCCCGTCATTCTCCTGACCTTTCCCGACACGCGGTTCAAGATCGTCTATGAAATCCTCGCCCTGCCGGCCATTCTGGTCTTCGCAGCCGAGGCCGGGGCGAGACTTGGCGCGCGGCCGACCGAAGCACAGGTCTGATCAGCGATGGCGCGCATCCTTTATGTGATCAATGGGTTCGATCCGGGCGGCGCGGAACATGGGCTGCTCACACTGATCCGAAGCGGATTTTTCTCGGGCCACGATCTGACCGTCATGGGCTTTTGTCGTGGCCGGGGCATGCTGGCCGATGAGATCGCCACGGCGCTTGGCCCGTCGCGGCTCGAAATCGTAACGCCGGATGAAAAGCTGACATTGCGGGGCTGTTGCCTCGGCGCGCTTGCGCTGTGGCGCAGGCTGCGGCGGAATAGGCCCGATATGGTGGTTCTGTCTCTGAAGCAGACCAACGTGATCGGACGCGCGGTGCTTTGCGCCTTTCCCCGCATACGCTGCATTTCCTTCGAGCACATTGCGCGCTACCGGGCGCGCCGGGCCGAACTGATCTACCGCTATCTGCTGTGGTTCTTGTCTTTCCGGGTGGATGAAATCTGGGCCGATTGCCGGGAGACCCTGCAGGAGACGGGACGCTATTTCATATCCCGACGCCGCCGCACTGTCGTGGTGCCCCTCTTTCAGGCCGACGAGAGCGTCGCGAAGGCCGACTACGGAATTGCCGGTCCGATCCGGATCGCGGGTGCCGGACGTCTGGTCGAACGCAAGAATTTCGCCCTGCTCGTCGATGCGATATCGCGGTTGAGAGGCGAGGGGATGGACGTTCGGCTAGATATCTTCGGCGATGGACCGGAGGAAGCGGCGCTGGCGCGGAAGATTGGCGCTGAAGGATTGGCGGAGGCGGTCCGACTTCGCGGCTATATGGACAACTGGCTGACCCAGGCCGCGGGATGCGACATCTTTGTCAATATAAGCGACACGGAGGGGTTTTGCATTGTGGTTGCCGAGGCATTGTCGGCAGGCCTTCCCGTCATCTCAACCGATGTGGGCGGAGTTCGCGATTACGGCGTCGATGGTTGCAATATGCTGAAGCTGGAAGCGATCGATCCGGCTCGACTGGAGGCCGCCATTCGAAGGCTCGCTGGCGATGAGGCGCTCAGGCGGAAATTGGGCGAGGCCGGGCGCGCGGACATGCAGCGCGACTATTCGGTAGGTGCCTTGCGAGCGCTCGGTACTCAGGTTCTCGACACATGAGGCGGTTTCGGGAAAGATGAATTGAGATGGACAGTCCGGCGGTAATCGCGACACGCCGAAACAAGCAGGACGAAGCGTTCGACCCATTGGGGTGCGTTTGATGATTCCATTCGAGAAGCAGGAGAAGGAACGGAGCAGAATCGGCAAGCTCGTGCCGCGCTTCTTCGTTCCCTTGCTGCAACCGGAATGGGATATCCTCAGCATCGGATGCGGCGCCGGGAGCGACGTTATCGAGCTCAGGCGCCGGGGTTACAAGGCGTGGGGGCTCGATCCTGACCGGCTCTCGCCGGAAGATCTGCCGCAGGCGCAGCGGGATTACTTTCGCGTCGGGACAATGGAAGAGCGCCCGTTCGGTGACAGGCGTTTCGATTTTGCCTATGCCCTCGACGTGATCGAGCATGTCGGTTGCGTCGATTTCAAAACGACGCTACGGCCCGACGCGTGGGAGATACGCCGCAGCTTTCTCGCGAGCTGTCTGCGGGCGATAAAGCCCAGTGGGACGCTGCTGCTCACGACATCGAACAAACTTTGCCCGATCGATGTCGGTCATTGGCATCGGTATCACTGGCTCGGTCGAAGCCTTGCGGGGAAGCGCGGAAAATTTGGCATCTCGTTGCCGTGGAGCCGAAAGAACTTCCTGCTGTCCTTTGATGACATCCGGCGGCTCGCCGCAGAAGCCTTGGGCGAAGGCGGGTTCGATATCGACTATGTCGAAACGGCCCGCTATCCGAGCATTTCGGAGCGTCGCGATGTTCTGTCGCGGATCATCGCCGGTATCGTCCGCTTGTCGGACGCTCCATTCCTTATCGGTTCCCCGTTCGCACCTCTGCTGATCGTGCGTATCCGGAAGAAACCGGCGGCTTGAGCTAGCCTCAATCTCTCCCTAACGCCCGATGCTTACATAAGTGAAGCCCTGCCGCGCGACTTCGGCGGGTTCATAGATGTTGCGCAGGTCGACAAGGATGGGTGTTTTGAGCGATTTCTTCAGGCGCGGCAGGTCGAGCGCGCGATAGGCGTTCCATTCCGTGATGATGACAACGGCGTCCGCATCCTGGCTCGCCTGATAGGGGCCGTCGCAATAGGAAACGGTCTCGGGCAGGAGATGCTTCGCTTCCGCCATGCCCTGAGGATCATGCGCACGGACCTTCGCGCCCTTGGCGATGAGCCCCGGCACGATGTCAAGCGAGGGCGCGTCGCGCATGTCGTCGGTCTCGGGCTTGAAGGTCAGGCCGAGCACGGCGATGGTCTTGCCCTCGACCGATCCGCCACAGGCATTGACCACCTTGTCGACCATCTTCTGTTTGCGCTTCGTGTTGACCTCGACAACCGTCTCCACGATGTGAATGGGCGCATCGAATTGCTGGGCCGTGCGCACGAGCGCCAGCGTGTCCTTCGGGAAGCAGGAGCCGCCATAGCCGGGACCGGCGTGAAGGAATTTCTTGCCGATGCGGCCGTCGAGCCCGATGCCGCGCGACACATCCTGCACATTCGCGCCGGTCTTTTCGCAAAGGTCGGCAATCTCGTTGATGAAAGTGATCTTGGTCGCGAGGAAGGCATTGGCCGCGTATTTGATCAGTTCCGAGGTGCGCCGGCTCGTGAAGAGGATGGGCGTCTCGTTCAGATAGAGCGGGCGGTAGAGTTTGCGCATCACTTCGCGGGCGCGCTCGTCCTCGGCGCCGACGACGACGCGGTCGGGACGCTTGAAGTCGTCGATCGCCGCGCCTTCGCGCAGGAATTCGGGGTTCGAGGCGACGGAGAAATCGCCGTCCGGGCGAGCGCGGCGAACGATGCGCTCAACTTCGTCGGCGGTGCCGACCGGTACGGTCGATTTCGTCACGATGACCGTGTAGCCCGTCATCGCGCGGGCGATGTCCTCGGCGGCGGCGTAGACATAGGAGAGGTCGGCATGGCCGTCGCCGCGCCGCGTCGGCGTACCCACGGCGATGAAGACGGCGTCTGCGCCGGCGACGCCCTCGGCGATGTCGGTGGTGAATGACAGGCGGCCGGCAAAGCGGTTGCCGTTTACGAGAACGTCGAGGCCGGGCTCATAGATCGGAATTTCGCCCCGGTTCAGGGCTTCGATCTTGGCCGCATTGGTGTCGATGCACACGACCTGGTGGCCGAAGTCGGCAAAACAGGCACCCGAAACCAAACCGACATATCCGGCCCCAATCATCGCCACTTTCATAACGCGCCTTGTCCTTTCATCTTCCGCTTCGGATGGAACCTGAAAGGTTCGCCCCGTCATTCAGCCACATGGTATTGGGCATTTGTGGCCGCTATCGGACCAAATTCAACGGCGGTGCCGCCGGCCGGCATATTGCCATGTCTTTGCTGTCAGGCGAATGTAGAAATCGCTGTCGCCGCTGTCATGAAATCGTCCTGCGGGCCATGTAACCCGTTCCGGCGGGAGATATTGGCAAGCCAATGTTGGCCTTTTCCGGGCGAGCCGGGTTCACGATGAATATCGATTGAGGAAAGCATGACGATCTTGGTCACGGGAGCCGCGGGTTTCATCGGAGCCCATGTTTGCCGCCATCTTCTCGACCGTGGCGAGGAAGTCGTGGGCATCGACGATCTCAATGCCTATTACGATCCGAAGCTTAAGGACGCCCGTCTCGAATGGCTCATCGGCTCGAAAGGGTTCACATTCCTCAAGGGCGACATTGCGGACACGGCTGCGCTCGCGGAGGCGGTCGCCGGGCGAAACATCTCCAAAGTGGTTCATCTTGCCGCGCAAGCCGGTGTGCGTTACTCGCTTGAAAATCCGCGTGCCTATATCCG